>CAZMJZ010000006.1:14134-24804 GCA_964566845.1 uncultured Dehalococcoidales bacterium
GCAACCCGCCTCTCTCGCGCTTCCTTGATAGCGGCATAGATACCACCGATGTTCAAGTACCAGATGAACGCTGCCGGGAAAAGGATAATGGGTATCGCCAGTGCCAGTGCCAATATCATCTGTCCTTCCATTTTAGTCCCTCCTTCTTGGTATTTCAGTCTCCTTTTTTCTGTTTACTTAGCTTTGACTTCTACCCCGATACCCTTATCATAGGCAACCAGCCTCTCTCGCGCTTCCTTTATAGCGGCATAGATACCACCGATGTTCAGGTACCAGACGAACGCTGCCGGGAAAAGGATTACGGGTATCGCCAGTGCTAGTGCTAATATCATCTGTCCTTCCATTTTAGTCCCTCCTTTTTGGTATTTCAGTCTCCTTTTTTTTGTTTACTTAGCTTTGGCTTCTACCCCGATACCCTTCTCACGGGCAGCCTTTCTCTCTCGTGCCTCTTTAATGGCTGCATAGATACCACCGATGTTCAAGTACCAGATGAACGCTGCCGGGAAAAGGATAATGGGTATTGCTACCACCAGTGCTACTATAAACTCCCACTGCATCGCTTACACCTCCTTTCTCATCCTTCCTTTGTCTTATGGAGGTAAGAGTGGGACTATGGAACTTAGCCGAAGAGACTTCCCTCTATCCTCACTATTCCTCTTACATCCATTTTCAGCTTACCACACTGCTAACAAACCCAGCTTCCGTTGTGATACTTATTTCTAACCTCTGAAAACACTTAAGCTACCTGCCTTGACATTGCGCTTTATACCTATTCGTAGTTGTCAGGATTAGATAATTACGCTTACCAGTGTATGTGCACGCACATGTTGAGCTTGATGGCAAGTTGAGACCTTAGCCAAAAAATAGTATGATTAAAATAGTCAAGCAAGCAGGAGCACCAATTGGGAAAGATAAAGATTCTAATCGCTGATGACCATGCCGTGGTACGAGAGGGCACTCGCCAGATTCTGGAGCAGGAACCAGACCTTAATGTAGTTGCTGAGGCTGGTGATGGAGAAGAAGCGGTGGGGTTGGCTGGTAGCTTCAAACCAGATGTTGCCATAATTGATATTGCCATGCCCAAGCTCGATGGCATTGAAGCCACCAGACAGATAAAGGCGCTTTATCCCACAATAGCTGTACTGATACTTAGTGCCTATGACGATGACCAATTTGTCTTCAGCCTTCTAGAAGCCGGGGCGGCTGGCTACCTGTTAAAAAGTGTTCGAGGACGTGAACTCATTGACGCTGTACGAGCAGTACATTCTGGAGAGTCAGTGCTTGACCCATCAATTGCCCGCAAGGTTCTAAACCACTTTGTCCCTGTTTCCGGCAGACTCAAAGAGCAGAAGCCTGTGAAGGTACTCTCTGAACGCGAGACAGAGGTTCTCAGGCTGGCAACCCAAGGCTTAAGCAACCAAGATATCGCCAACGAACTTTGTCTCAGTTTACGCACTGTTCAGGCTCACCTCGGACATATCTTCAACAAGCTACAGGTTAGCTCACGGACTGAAGCCGTGGTGCGTGCCTTAAAAGAGGGCTGGATTACCCTTGAGGATATACCCTGAGAATTAGCACTTTGGAGACTGCTTGAAGCATGGATGGCGCACAGCAATCATTGATAAGCCGGCTGACAAGGGTAATTCGTAAGCCAGGTTTCTGGCTTATTCTAGCTTTACTCGTACTTATCACCCTTTCCCACTATGAGGAAACCCTAGGATACCCAGCATTCCTCACCCAATTAATGTCCAATCTTGGCTTAACTCGTCACACCTTCGATAGAATACTCTATCTGGCGCCTATAGTCTGGGCTGGTTTTTTATTTGGCTGGAGAGGAACTTTTGTTACCTCGATGGTTGCTCTTGCCTGTATGTTGCCTCGTGCCGTTTTCATCTCGCCAAGTCCCACGGATGCCATATTTGAAACCAGCGCCGTTTTCATCATTGGCAATGCATTAGCTATTAGTTTCGGAGCGCTCCGTAAGGAGCGGGAATACCGTACCCAACTAGAAGTGACTCAGCAGGAACTACGGACATCTGAAGAGAGATACCGGGAGCTATTTGAGAATGCCCACGATGCTATCTGGCTTCATGATTTGCAGGGAAACATAATTGCCGCTAATAAGTCCCTCGTTAGGCTTACAAGATATACTCAGGAGGAGTTACATGGTATAAAGGCAGATGACCTCATCACCGGTGGCTGTATAGACAATGTCAAAGGTGTAGAAGATCAGTTCCTCAAGGGCGAAGCAATGGGACACCTGTCAGAAATGACGCTGGTTAGGAAGGACAAGTCTGAGGTGTCAGTTCAGTTATCTACCAACCCAGTGTTCAGTAATGGACAAATTGTAGCCTATCAACATATTGCCAGGGATATTACTGAGCAAAAACGGATGCAGGAGAATCTCCGCTTCTATTTGCACCAGGTTACCAGAGCTCAGGAAGAGGAAAGAAAGCGAATTTCTCATGAGCTACATGATGAAACCATTCAGGCTCTGGTTGTGCTTTCCCGTCAGTTGGACATTCTCGCTGCTAGTGATAAGGGACTGCTAGAAGATGATCGCCTCCGCTTAGAGGAGCTAATACAGCAAAGTAATAAAATAATACAGGGGGTACGCCGTTTAAGCCAAGACCTCCGACCGGCAGCATTGGACCGCCTTGGTCTACTGTCAGCATTGGAGTGGCTGGCCGCCGATGTGACGGAGTACTCAGGAATAACCACCAAGGTGAATGTCCTAGGTAACGAACACCGCCTTTCCGAAGAGGTAGAGTTAGTGCTTTTCCGCATTACTCAAGAGGCAATGAGAAATGTATGGCGTCATTCTCAAGCAATTGAGGCTGAGATCATAGTGGAGTTCGATGAAAGTAAGATAAGGGTAAGCGTCAGTGATAATGGCAGAGGGTTTAGCCTTCCCGAAACGATAACCGACCTAGCCAGGGATGGTAAGCTTGGGCTGGCTGGAATGCAGGAGCGAGCTCAGTTAATCGGCGGCACTCTAACAGTAAAATCTGAACCAGGTAGAGGGTCTAGCATAAGTGTAGAGCTACCAATATAGTTGGTCTAGTATGGGTTCAGGAACTGAGCGGTTCCACCTCTACCGAGCAATAAAGTGTTGTCCTCTGCTTATTTTGCTGGAATAGGGGGCTTATTTAACCCAACCGAACTAATTCGGCTGTAAATTGCTCCTTCCCTAGTTAGCTGGCTCCGCATCAGACTGATAGCATCTACTTCAATGGAATAAACCGCCTCAAATTTAGTACCGGCAATAAGCTGTCCAAACCTCTGCCGTTCACCAATTGGTGCTCGGTCACGAAGGCGAGCCAGGGTTAAATGTGGAGTGAATGGACGCGCTTCAGGAGCAAATCCCAGATGAGCTAGATTAGATTCAATGCCTTGCTGAAGCTGACCTAACTTATCCACCTCACCACTTACCCCTACCCAGATTACTTGGACTCGCCTCATATTAGGGAAAACCCCCAGTTCCTTGACCTCCAAGTGGAAAGGTGTTATTCCCTGAGCCGCATCTCCAATTGCTCTAGTTATTTCGCCAATTCTATCTACAACAATATTGCCCAAGAACTTTAACGTCAGGTGAATGCTATATGGATCAACCCACTTCGCCCACGGCTGCTTGGCTAATTTCATCCGAGACTGCAACTGAGTAAGTCCCAGTTTTAACTCATCAGGTAGTTCAATAGCAATAAAAGAGCGAACTTGCTCCATAGCTTACTACTTAAATACCTAGCAACCTCTGGGCATTGCCTGATAGAATCAGGGTTTTGTCTTCCTTAGATAAATCCAGAGATTTAATTTCTTTTAGATACCTACCCTGTGCTATCAGTGGATAATCACTACCGAAAAGAATTTTATCAGCACCGACAAGCTGTATAACTTGCTGATATATCTGTGGAGAATACAGATAAGGCGAAGCTGCCGTATCAAAAAATACATTACCCATCGCCTGTTTTACCTCAGGCATTAAAGCATAGAAGGGTAAGCCACCACCCCAATGGGCACACACTATGTTTAAATCAGGAAAGCTTGTAATAAAGGGATATAGCATATCTGGAGTAACGCTCCCCTTCCCCGGATAGATATGACCTACTGGCTCAGAGGAATGAGTAAGCAAAATTAGATTATACCTCATCATTACCTCAACAAAGGGCTCTATCACTTCCTTATCCATCAGGTCGAATAATTGCAAATCTGGCCTCATTTCGCCAACCCCCCTTATCCCCCACTTAGCACAGCGCTCAATCTCAGCTATAGCTGCTTCACACGATTGCGGTTGAACGGCACAGAAACCTATTAACCTCTGGGGATAGCGGGCTATTGACTCCAAGATGTAATCGTTAACTTCAACACACAGCTCATGAGTAGTCCAGCCGTAATTAACAATAACTGAAATATCAACCCCATCTTTATCCATACTGGCAATGAGGTCATCAGCAGTAGCCAGCTTAGCTTTAGGATTGGAGTAGAGAATAGCAAAACAGGGGTCACTATCAATATACTTACTGCGATTTTTCTTTATCTGGGGTGGAAATACATGGGCATGAAAATCTATAATCATTACCAGATTATAGCAGAACACCATCAATAACTTCAAGCTAGGTGTCGGTTCAAAGGTAACAGCCTGACTATGCCTCTCGTAAACTCTTGATGATTTCTCCCAGTCTGGGTCGCTTACCATACATCAAGAGAAAGGTTCGGAAAAGCTTGGCTGCCAGCAGCAGGCCACCGATTATCCCCGCTATTAGTATACTTATGCTCATAACCAGTTCCCAGGTCGGAATCTCAGATGTACCAAGCCGTACGAAAACCATCAGTGGGGCAGTGACAGGAATCATCGTAAGGATTCTACTGACAACATGGTCGGGGTTGTTGAGGAAGAAGAAAAGCCCCCAAAGGGGTATCCACGCAGGCATAATTAAAATCATCGACAATTGCTGACTATCTCTGGCGTTGGCGCCAATAGCACCGATGCTAGCCATTAGCACTGCAAAGAACAGGTAGACAAGAATAAAATAGACTATACCCAGGACCAGGAAGTTGTCTGGTATCTGGAGCGTGCCGGCGAAACCACCTATCAAGGTTGAAGTCCATCGCACCAGAAACACAGCCGATAGCAGCCAGATAACTACCTGTACCAATCCGGCAGCGCCAAGCCCAAGCACCTTCCCGGTTAGTAGCTGTCGGGCTGAGACAGAGGATAGCAGTATTTCCATTACCCGGTTCTCCTTCTCCTCACCCAGCCCCTGAAGCAGAGAACCGGAAGAAGAAAAGATAGATATAATAAGTAGAAAGCCAACCGCTAAGGGAACGATAAGAGCCCCAAATCCGCCCTGGTCAGTAGCTACTTGCCCCGTTTCATCCAGTCTTATGCTAACTAGTCCCATCGGAGCCTTGGTTCGCTCCATTACCTCCGGACTGGTTTGCCCTTCTAGAAGGTTGCTTAATAAAAAGCTTTTTAGTGCCCACTGGATTCCCCCCGGCGGTTCCAATTCCCGCTGAAGGGTATATCTGGTAACTACACCCGTAGCCACATAATTAGAGGGGATGATGAAATACTGGCTAATCTCTCCCGCCAGCAGGGCACTGGTAGCTTCTTCAGGTGTATTGTAGCCCATAAGAATAACAGTGGGTTCACCCGGCTGCTCGGTGTAGCCGCTGAAGCCGCCTACCTCATCTACATAGCCAATGGATATTACTTCACTAGGAACCAGCGGTTTTTCTATCCCCTGAATAAAGCTAAATATCCCGATGGCGATAAGGATAAGCACAGGGAAGGCAAGGGTTATTATAATAAATGATTTCCTTTTTATCGTCTGCCCGAACTCACGCTTCAGTATCAGAATCGTCTTATTCATTGCCCCTTCTCTACCACTTGAAGGAATATTTCATTCAGGGAGGGAGTGGAGACCTCAAAACGATTAACGCTGACTCCCCGGCTCGCCAACTGCCTCAAAATCTTCTGGGGTGGGGTTTCTTTATCCAGAAATAGCTCTACATACTCCCCGTGCTCCTTCTTCCCCACCACCCCCTCTATCTCACCGAGCACACCATCAAACTCAAGGAATACAGAATTATTCCTGTATCTCGATTTAATTTCAGCCAGCTCCCCATAGAGAACAGTGCACCCCTTATTTATCATCAATATCCGATCACAAAGCGCCTCCACTTCATTCATCATATGTGTACTCAGGACGATTGCCTTACCCTGATTTCTTAACTCCAGAATCATTTCCTTAAGCAGTTTGGTGTTAACCGGGTCCAGCCCGGCGAAGGGTTCGTCCAGAACCAATAGCTGGGGGTCATGAATAAGAGTGACCAGAAACTGGATAATCTGCCCCATACCACGGCTCAGTTCCTCTACTTTCTTGTCCTTATGAGGCAGCATATCCACCCGCTTAAGCAGCTCTTCAGCTCTGCTTCTTGCCGCCCGGACCCCCAAACCTTTCAACGAGGCTAAATAAACAAGCGTATCGAGAACTCTAACCTTGCGGTATAATCCCCTCTCCTCAGGCAGATAGCCAACTCTGTTTTTGGTAGCCTCATTCAGGCTCTCTCCCAGGATGCTTATCTCTCCTGAGTCAGGCTTGGTGATATCCATCATCATTCTAATAGTAGTTGTCTTACCGGCACCATTGGGACCGATTAAGCCAAATATCTCACCCTGGGCTACGGTAAAGGAAACATTATCAACCACCAGGTTGTCATTATAGGACTTGCATATATTATTAAGCTCAACCGCTGGCATAATCCTGCCCTTTTCTGATTAGTAGACCTGATTAAGGAGTCAGCGTTACTGTTCTGGTTTTTCCTCAGCCAGCACCTCAGCCTCTTCTACTACCTCCTCCACCCTCTCTACAGCCATTTCACTGACCTTCACCACCATCTGGTCAAGAGCGGTAGTAACTGTAATATCGGGGCTAAGGGCGATGTCTCTGACATAGATTGCCTGCCCTGCCTCCTCAAGTTGGCTCAGGTCAACCTCTATTTTAGGAGGAAGCTTGCCAGGCAGGCACTCAATACTCAGACTGGTGAGGCTGTGAGTCAGGGTGCGCCCCTTTTCTTTCAATGCCGGGGCTTCGCCAACCAAGACAATAGGAATATCTGCCTTTATCCTTTCCCTCTCTCGTACCTGGTAGAAGTCGACATGGAGCAACGCCCCAGTGCAGACGTCTCGCTGAATTTCACGCATAAAAACACTTCTGGGTTGCTTATCCTCTTCAATCTCTAGAGCAATAAGTCTGGTTGTTCCTGCCTGAGCTATTATCCTCTGCAGCCTAGCTGTATCACACTGCAAAGGAATTGACTTCAGACCATGTCCAAAAAGATGAGCCGGGGTTATACCCTGATGGCGTAAGAACCTAGTCTTTTTACCCAGGATATTTCTTTTACTGACTGATAGTGCTAAATCGTTCACCTGTCTCCTCCTTCTATACCCAACAATTTAAGCAGAGATAGACATTAAAATCAAATCGGTCTGGCTGGGGGGTAAGTTGAAGAGGAGAGGGACAAAGGGAGAATTACTAAAACTATATAGACTTAAGTTTATAACTATTGTATAATTAAGCCAGTATTAGGAGTTAATATCATTGCCTGAATTGGACAATTCATCAACCGCCTCGGCAGATAAAGTAATAGCCGAGGTCTTTTCATCGTTATCAATAAAGGAAATGGAGGAAATCTCTAAAAGGCTGCGCCGACACATCATCACTATGACCGGGAAGGCAGGCAGTGGTCACCCCGGTGGCTCCCTATCAGCAGTGGAGATTGTTACCACCCTTTACTTTGGATTATTACGACATAAACCCCAAGACCCTCAATGGTGTGATAGGGATAGAGTCATCTTGAGTAAGGGGCATGCCGCACCTTTGCTATACGCCGCTCTAGCTGAGTGTGGCTATTTCTCAGTAGATGAACTGCTTACACTAAGGCAACTAGATAGTCGCCTTCAGGGTCATACCGACCGGACAGTTACCCCAGGGGTGGAGATGTCTGCCGGCGCATTGGGGCAGGGATTATCCTTCGCTATTGGTATAGCCATAGCTGGTAGGCTAAACTCACAGGACTATAGGGTATATGTTCTGCTGGGAGATGGCGAATGCGATGAGGGACAAATATGGGAAGGAGCTATGGCTGCTGCTCACTTTAAGGTGGATAACCTGACAGCTATTGTTGATAATAATGGACAGCAGATTGATGGCTGGAACCGTGATGTAATGAACCTTGCCCCCTTTAATAAGAAGTGGCAAGCCTTTGGCTGGCATGTTATTGAGGTTGACGGTCACGACTTCACCCAGCTTATTAACGCATTTAACCATGCCAAAATGGTTACAAGGCAACCCACAGTCATCATCGCCCACACTATTAAGGGCAAAGGGGTCAGCTTTATGGAAAATAATCCCTATTTTCACGGTAACGCTCCCAACACTGAGGAAGTGAAAATAGCACTAAAGGAGTTGGAGTAAAAAGTTGCCTCAAGACCTTTCCCTGAGAGAGTCCTATGGCAAGACACTGGTTGAGCTGGGTAAGGAGAACCCGGATATCGTGGTGCTGGACGCCGACCTATCCCGGTCAACCATGACCCAATTTTTTGCTGGTGAGTTCCCCAGCCGTTTCTTCGATTGCGGTATCGCCGAACAAAATATGGTAGGCATTGCCGCCGGGTTGGCAGCCTCAGGCAAGATACCCTTTGCCAGCACCTTTGCCGTTTTCGCCCCTGGTCGCTGTTTTGACCAGATTCGTATGTCTATTGCTCAGCCCAGGCTCAATGTTAAGCTGGTTACCACCCACGGTGGCATCACTGTCGGCGAGGATGGCACCTCACACCAGTGTATTGAAGACCTGTCTCTGATTTGCTCCCTCCCCGGTTTTACTGTTATCGTCCCCGCTGATGCTATTGAAACCGCTCAGGCAGTAAGAGTGGCTGCTACCAGCTACGGACCTTTTTATATCAGGCTGTGCCGTCCTAAAGTGCCGTTAGTTTATAACCAAGATTATCACTTCAACCTGGGTAAGGCGGTAACTATGAGGCAGGGCAAGGATGCCACTATTATCGCTATTGGACTTATGGTTTCAGCAGCGCTGGAGGCTGCTGACAACCTGAAGCGGGAAGGCATAGAATGCTGCGTATTAAACACATCCACCCTCAAGCCCATTGATGAGACAGCTATTATTAGAGCGGCTGAAACTGGTGCTATCGTTACTGCCGAAGAGCACCTGGAGCATGGTGGTCTGGGGAGTATTGTAGCTCAGGTGATAGCCAAGCATTATCCAGTGCCTATAGAGTTTGTGGCTATTAAAAATACCTATGCCAAATCAGGCAAGGCGTCTGAGCTTTTACAAAGATACAATCTCACCGCTAAAGACATTGAGCAAGCAGTCTATAAGGTCATTAAGAGGAAGAGCAGGTAAAGAGACTCTGTTTCAGACTGGATATTTGCCTACAAGATGCCCAACCTTTATATTGGCTGTACCTTCTTATTGAACTCTAGTTCCGATTGCTTCTTTTAGGGCAGCCCTTGCCAATAGCCTTGTAGAATCTAATGTTGGCAAGGGTGAACTACCTTGGGTTATTAGCAGAGGTATCTCCGTACAGCCAAGAATTACGGCATCACAGCCTTGGTTTTGTAATCCGCCAATTACTTCGCCAAAATAGGCACGAGCCTCTGAGGAAAAATAACCATAAACCAGTTCATTGAAAATAATCTCATTAATATGCTCCCGGTCGTGTATCTCAGGAATCCTGTGCTCAATATCCATAGCAACAAGCTTAGTAGGATATACGGTGGACTCCATTAAAAAGCGTGTGCCCAAAATTCCGACACATTTATAGTTTTGACGTTTCGCTTCAACAGCGACTTCGTCGGCAATATGAAGCCACGGAATTGGTGATTTCTGAACGACTAGGTCAAATGCCCGATGGATTGTATTATCGGGGCATATGGCGAAATCTGCCCCCACTTTGGCTACCTTAGCCACTGACGATAGCATTAAACTAGCTACTTTTTCCCAGCTACCGGCTTCAATATATCGCATATATTGGCTAAGAGGAAAGGTATGCATAGTGACCTCAGGATGAGCGTATCTCCCCATCAAATTCGCCCCTTCTATGCAGATTGTGCGATAACAAAGGGCTGCTCCCTCAGCGCTACAGGCGACTATACCAACGTGTTTAGTCATACTTTCTCTCCTCGTGTGTGTTACGCCCAACTTCAGTGTCCTCGAAATACTTAGGGACTGTTTCCGCTTGGCGCATAACCATCTGCCTTCTCTTGACGAAATCGGTAATACCAATAAGACAAGGCAGGGCAATGCTGTAAATAACAAGCACCCCGGGGATGCCCAGCCACCAACACACCAGTGGTAGCGGAATAAAAAGAACGCAACTGGATATAATTACATTTCTTTTAACAAGAAGGGTGGCTAAGGCCGGTCCAGCTAAAATTAGCATTGGCTGAGTAATTATGGTCAGCAGAACCCCAATAGCAGTGCTCTCTCCCCGTCCACCCCTGAAGCCAATGAAGACCGACCAATTATGACCGACAATTGTGGCGGCTCCAGTAAGCAGGACGGCTACCAGCGGCAGACTGGCTGCCTGGGCAATAAGAATAGCTAGCGCCCCTTTACCGGCATCAACAAAAAATACGCCTATTCCGGCT
>CAZMJZ010000007.1:0-24210 GCA_964566845.1 uncultured Dehalococcoidales bacterium
TCACCGGGGCTTTTCGCAGTCTTGCCACGCCCTTCTTCGGCCCTTGATGCCAAGGTATCCACCATGCGCCTTCACCGCTTGACCTGCTTCAGATTTGATATTAGTCCTCATATTCTATTGTTAAGGTGCTCTCTAGACAATGAAAAAGGCTTGGCGATGAATCACCAAGCCGCTTGCCTGGTTATAAATCACCGCTTTTCTACTTTATTTATCTACCCTCTTCATTTGTCTGGTTAAATGTTAGCATAATGCAATAACTTTGTCAAGTATACGAATTGACTCATAATTCAAGTTACCGAAAAGAGTATCGTTGCGTCAATAATAGTGTTACCAGAAGGGAGGTATCATGACTAGTTCTAGCATGCAAGAATACACTGAAGCAGGGCGAGGACGATATCTGCAGGCGTCAAAGGTGGAGAAGGGTAAAAATTTAGACGAGTTTACCAAGGTTATAGGCTACCGTCGCAAGGTAGCAATTTGTCTACTCCGCCGCGGAAATCAACCAATGTCAGATAAAAAGCGTGGGCATCCTCGACAATATGGGGCTACTGTGGTTAGAGTGTTGAGGGTGGTTTGGGAAGCTACTGACCGGTTGTGCTCTAAGCGCTTAAATCTATTCCTGAAAATAGTACCTGGATGGCTAATTAATGATAGTATAAGTCATCTTGACATTCGTCATTTGGCGAATTACTATTTGGTTAGTTGGTTTAGTGCGGTGTATGGGGTAGTATCTCAGCAGTATAGAGGTAAGCAAGATAGCAGCAGCAGTGTTCGTAACGTTAAATATTATGGACGCCTATCTGACCAAGATGGCTTTGTCGGTTGGGGCAGTGGAAGCCAATCCCCTAATGATATCCACTGGTAGCAGTATGATAGCAAAGGGACTAATAGCTGCGGCACTCGTCTTTATCCTTTATTGGTTTGAGAAGGAAAGGGCCTTAAGGCCGTTGAACTTTATGCTGTTTGGTGTCGTTGTGTGGAACTTAGCCGTCTATTGGCTACTAATCTCAGCACGGCTCGATTTGACTATGATTGGCGGTTAATTCTGAGGCTAAAGACGGCGAAAACCTTTGATGCGCTTTTAATGTACTCTGTCACTTGATTACCTTTGCTGTAAGGGAAGTTCAGCAGGCTGAATTATGTTATGAAGGGTGGTGTCAGGGAGAATCAATTAGCCGATGAACACAAAGCCAACTTGGGCAACCATCAAGATTACAGAAGAAATGTAAAGGAAATAGTCCACTGTTGTAATCAATGTAGTGTGAGGCGCGGCCATTGCGCATAATAGCAAGGGAGATGAACTATGAATTTACTAACTTGCCGAGTAAACTGAATTCCGATACGTCTAAAGAGTGTTCTATTTCTGTGCTAACCGCCAAGATTCCGAATCTCTTGCGAAACTGTCTTAGCGAGCTCAGCGTCTTTAGTAAGGGACAGAATTTTTCTAAAGTCGGCGATAGCTAAGTCGTATTTCATTCTATCTTTGTAGACAAGTCCTCGCATATAGTAGGCTGAAGCAGAGTCAGGCTCTAATTCGATAGCTTTAGTCAAATCAGCTATAGCCAGATCAAATTCCCTCTTGTTTCGGTAGGCAATACTCCGAGCGCTGTACACACTTGTGTCCTCTGGTTTCATCTTTATAGTCTCACTGAAATCAGCTATAGCCAAATCATATTCCTTCTTGGCACTATATATAATACCACGTTTGTAGTGGGCTTCTGCACTTTTTGGGTTAAGCTCGATAGCTTTAGTAAGGTCGGTAATAGCCAGTTCAGATTCTTGCTTATTATAGTGAGCAATACCGCGGGTATAGTAGGCCACAGCCATATCAGGGTTGAGCTCGATAGCTTTAGTAAGGTCAGTAATAGCCAGTTCATATTCTTGTTTATTAAAGCGAGCAATACCACGGGTATAGTAAGCCACAGCCATATCAGGGTTGAGCTCGATAGCTTTACTGAGGTCGGCAATGGCTAGTTCATATTTTTCTTCACGATAGTAAATAATACCCCGGTCGTAGTACACCTCAATCATTTCCGGATTTAATTCAATGGCATGGCTAAAATCATTAATGGCCAGGTCGTATTCGCCCCTGTTATGATAGGCGAAGCCACGGTTGTAGTAGGCTTCAGCGCAATTGGGGTTCAGTTCGATAGCTCTACTAAGGTCGAGTATAGCTAGTTCATATTCCTCCTTTTTGCGGTAGGCAGCACCTCGGTTGTAGTAAGCATCTGTATTTTTCGGGTCGATGTCGATGGCTTTACTAAAGTCAGCAATAGCCGGTTCATATTGTTCTTCCTTTTGGTAAGCAATGCCTCGGTTACAGTAAGCCTCAACGCAGTACGGATTTATCTCGATCGCCTTAGTAGCGTCAGCTATCGCCTTATCTAGGTTTCCTTTTTTGAGGTAGGCAAGGCTACGATAGTAATAGGACTGGGCATCGTTGTGAGTTAAGCCTATGGCTCTATTAAAGTCATTAATAGCTAGTTCGTATTCCTCTTTATCACAATAGGCGATACCCCGGTTGCGGTAACCATCAGCGTAGTGAGGATTTAATTCAACGGCTTTATCGAAGTCAGAAATAGCCAGTTCGTATTGCTCTTTTCTTTGATAGGCAATGCTTCGGCTGTAGTAGGCCTCGGCATAGTTAGGATTTATTTGTATTGCATTAGTGGCGTCAGCTATCGCTTTGTCATGCTCCCCCTTAATATAATAGGTAAGACCTCGGTTATAATAGGCTTCAAAGGAAGCGGTATTCAGGCTAATGGCTCTACTAAAGTCGATAATAGCCATTTCGTATTCTTCCCGATTGCGATAGGCAAAGCCTCGATTGTAGTAAGCCTCCGCGTAAGATGGGTTTAATTCGATGGCCTTACTAAAGTCGGCAATAGCCTGTTCGTATTGTTCTTTTCTTTGATAGGCAAAGCCTCGGTTGTAGTAAGCCTCGACGTGGTTATGGTTTGCTTCTATAGCCTTAGTAGCATCGGCTATAGCTAAATCGTACTCCCCCTTATAACGGTAGGCAAGACTACGTTTGTAGTGGGCATCAGCAAAACTGGGGAGTATGTTCAGAATCGCCCTGGTGAACTCTGAGATGGCTTCATCATACTCACCTTTTTCCAGTCGGATTGTACCGAGCTTATTGTGCTCATCAGTTGTCATTGTTCCTCTTTAGCTCTATTGTATCCTGCATAGTGGAATAATGTCTTCTTCTCCTTGGCCTCCCACAAACTACTTGCCCATATTATACCACATATAAGAGATAAACTATTACTGGTATGGTATAAGTAGCTAGCCCTTTCTATTATCTAGCCACCGACTGTCCCGCAGAGTTGCCAAAATAAACCTTGGCATGGGGACAAGGAGTCTCTACCCCCTACTCGTCAGACTCATCCTTAATCCCTCGCCTAATCCCACCCATTGCATCACACTGTTTGATGGGCTGAGTCTCACCTACCACCTTAATGACAATTCCCGAATCTTTAAAGCATTTAATCGAATAAGCTAAGGAGTCTTTGGTATTATAAATTGTCCCCAATGTGGGTTCTCAGCCAATTCATCCCGGGTTTTACTGATTATAGACACTACGCGGGCAAGGTCTTCCTTATAGGCTACGCTAATATTCAAATATGCTGTGGACCACATCTTGGTGAAATTACCGGTCACCCTAATTTCACCGTTGGGGACAATGATAAGGATACCAACAAGGTCTATGAGAGGACTACTCCTGAGGTCAACTGCGTCGACCGCACCAACTACAGCGGCGGCCTTAATTATATCACCTACATTGTATTGATTCTAAATAATGTAGCCCTTATTCTCAGTTAAACCTATTGATAGCAATCTGCTCTTTGGTCTAATGCTATTTGTCTATACTCGGGCTAATAGATAATCGAGCTTGGCTAACCCAGCTTGAGGACGGGAATTCTGTTCTCCTACCCATAGTCTCAATCGGGCAATTGCCTGACCAGATTTAATAGTTTCTTTGGCTTTGTTAATGCCTTCTTTGAAATCCTTTGCTTTACCCATCAAGTATAGAATAGGAGCTGTGTTAAGACAGACAATGTCATATTTTGGGCCTTGGTCTTTGGCGCATAATATCCTTAGAAAATTCAGAGCCCCTTCCTCCATATTTGCCGATGGTAACAGGTCTTCATAGGTGGCACGTCGGATACCAAAATCTTCGGGGACAAGACTATAATTAGTAATCCGCCCGTCTTCGTGCAATTCTGCAATTTTCGTCTCACCGAGGGTAGAAATTTCGTCCATGCCTTTAGTTCCATCTGCATTTAAACCGTGAACCACAAGGGCTCTCTTGTAACCAATCTCTTTCATTAATCGGGCAACAGGTTTTGCCAATGCCTCAGAATAGACTCCTCTTACCCCGTACCTGGGCAAGGCAGGATTAGCCAGGGAGGCAGCAATATTAAGAATGGTGCCAAAGCGAATCTGCGATAAGATTCGGCCTAGGGCTTGAGGATGAACCATGGGGCTCATGCCGTTAAAAATACCTATTCCTGCATTTTCAATACTGCGTTTAACAGTCTCCACATCACACTCTACATCAACCCCAAGAGCTTCAACTATATCAACCGCTCCGCATGTGGAGGTAAGAGCTCTGGCGGCGTGTTTAGCCATATAGATGCCATTAGCCGCTGCTACTACAGCGGCCGCGGTGCTGATATTAAAAGTCTTTAATTCATCCATTCCAGTACCACAATTTTCAACCAGAGGTTCAGGCGTGAATGGGTTCACTTTTGCTGTATCTAGTTCAAAAATAGCATCCCAGCTTCCCGCAATCTCCTCTGGCGTTTCTCCCTTAGCTGTGAGGACTATCATAAAAGCTCCCTGCTGTAGGTCTGGTTGTTCATTCAGGAGTACTTGATAAAACATCTCCTTAGTCTCCTGGCGTGTTAAGTTTCTTCCCCGCGCTACCTCAGATACTTTATTGCCAAATTCCTTCAGCCTTTTGTCATCAAACATATCATTGCCTCCTATTTAAAATTCTGTTACCACCACTTTCATGCCATTATGTCCAATTAAGCAATCAATCCCCTCATGGAGCGCTTCTAATGATATTCGCTTAGTGATTAGCCAGTTAACGTTTACCTGCCCCGAAGCCATAAGTTCAAGAGCTAAGCGATTCTGCTCTGCCGTGCAGCCATAGGCTCCGACAAAGCTGATTTCGCGGTAATGGAGAAAGTTAGCATCAAAATAAAGTTGGCTCTTCTCTGGTGGTAAACCTGAGAAAAAGCAAACCCGCCCCCGCGGTGCCAGAAGCTCCAAGATAGGATAGTTTATGGCAGAATCTGGGCAAGCCAACATAATTACATCAACTCCACGACCTTCTGTTTCTGCTCTCACAACCTCCTTCAGGTTCTCTTTAGAGACATCGATAAGACGATAGGGTTCTGCGGCGATGGACGTCTTAAGCCGCTTTAGTGACCTTTCCGCAAGTAGAATCTGTTTCACTCCTTTAGCCTGAGCTAACATAGTATGTAGACAACCCATCGGACCAGCCCCCAGGATAAGCACCACATCTCTACCCTCCAGGCGCACAAGCTCCTGACCATTGATGCAGCAAGCTAGAGGCTCAGCAAAAGTAGCTTCCTCGAAAGTAAGCCCAGGCGGAATAATATTGACACCTCCACAGGCTACACTTTCAGCGGGTACGGCAAGATACTGGGCGAACCCACCATGATGGGTAAAACCAAAAATGCCTATGTGGTCGCATTGGTTGGGCGCTTCTCGCTGGCAGGCAGGACACGTATTACAACTTATCCCAGGTGCAATCTGCACCCGCTCTCCTTTTGTAAAAGGGGTATCACCGGTACCACCTTTAATTACCACTCCAGCAATTTCATGACCCAGAATACGCGGGTAGATTAGATCCCGTTGCCCGTACCTAAACATCTTTATATCTGTAGCACAAATGGAGCATGCCTCCACTTTGACAACAAGACCTTTTGCCGGGGGTTCAGGGTCAGGAACCTGGGTAATAACCAATTGACCGGGGGATTTCAACAGCGCCGCTTTCATATATTGTTACCTTAAGAGTTCGTTTATATTAAAAAATCCCTTAACCAAAGTTTGGTTAAGGGATTTACCATCTCCCTCAAACCTTTTCCCCAAAGGTCTGTCTACTTTGTTGGCAGGTCTTCTGGCTTTTGGCTACCCCTACTCCTTGAGTCCTTCCCATTTCGTTAAAACGAAACAGTGGCATATTCTCAAGTTTCGTCCCCAATCACAGCGGCGGGACCGCACCCGACTTACACGGGTTTCCCTCTTAGGCTTTCTTTCGAAAGCACCAACAAATACTTTTCTTATATTATTAATTTTATTTTAACTAATTAAGTAAAATTTGTCAAGAAACCGAAAAAAATTGTTGTGGCTTGACCCGAACTTAAAGCCGAGCATAGACCACGCTTTAGAGTATCAACTATATATCTGAACTAGCTCAGCAGGCTGCACTGGAGCCGATTTCTTGTCGAAACTGAGACACCTCCTATTTATTGACTTCAGATAAGGGTTGATGATAGGTAATTAATCCCCCATTGAGGTTGCTTAAGATATAGAAAGATTTCACCTCAATGGGTTTGCTTAAATTTCAAACTACTCTTGATTGCCGAAAGACCACATAGCCATGATGGTCATAGCTGCCCCAAATAGTGCCAGCACAGCAACATTTTCCCAGAGTGACATAGTGTGCCCAAGCAGGGTGATGCCGAAAGGAGAGTCAGGCGTTGCCCCTAGTATTACCTGGCGAATTGGGGCGACGCCGTAGGTAGCCGGATTGATCTTCACCAAGATATTCATCCACCCAGGTAGCCCCTGCAGAGGAAAGAATGCTCCAGATAGGAACACCATAGGAAACATCAGTAGTTGCATCACTGCCGTAAACGCCTCCATGGATCTGATTCGTGCTGCCAGTAGGATGCCCAGTGAGCCCATGGAAGCAGCCAGCAGGAACATCAGCGGCAACAGTGCCAGCACTGTCCATACGGAAAGGGAGACACCAATCAGGGGCGCGAATATCAGGATAGCGATTCCCTGGAGCAGTGCCACTGTCGCCGCACCGAGTGTCTTCCCCATGGCTACTGAGGCACGGCTGATTGGCGCCACTAGCACTTCTTTCAGAAAGCCAAGCTCTCGGTCCCAGACCACAGATATCCCAGCCGAAAACGAGCCCATAAGCACTGTCATTCCAATAATACCGGGGAACATAAACTGGGCGAAATCGACTCCAGGGACAAGGAAGCCCATCCTACCGCTGAGACCACTGCCAAACACGAACAGAAATAGTAGAGGGAAGATTAGGGAGCCAATCATACGCATCTTATCATGCCAGAAACGAAGCAAATCGCGGTACCAAATGATGTACACTCCACGCAGATTATTCATTGCTCCGTCCTAGCGCCGCCTGCGGCGACTGTGCTGATGAAGCATTGCCCTGAATACATCACTAACCTCCTCCTCCCGTATCTCCCGCCCGGTCAGCTTGAGAAAGACATCATCTAAGCTCGGGCGGCGCAGGCTGACACTCAGTATCTTGGTACCGAACTCCCTGATGAAGGTAGGGAGGAACTCCTCTCCATTGGCTATCTCAAAGGTGAGACCATTGCTGTCATGCCTGGCCTCCATTTGGTAGCAAAGCCTGATCTGTTCGGCGGCTTTATCATCATCGTCAGTTTTCACAGAGATAATGTCCTTACCCACAATCTTCTTTAGCCCCTCTGGGGTATCGATGGCAACGAGCTTACCGTGATCAATGATAGCAATGCGGTCTGCATTTTCTACCTCATCCATATAGTGAGTGGTCAAAAAAATAGTAGTCCCTTCACGCCGTCGCAACTCAAGTATGTATTCCCATATACGGTTGCGCGTTTGTGGGTCTAGCCCCAGTGTAGGCTCATCGAGGAATAGCACCTTAGGGTAGTGTAATAAGCCTCTGGCTATCTCCAAACGGCGTTTCATACCTCCAGAATAGGTGCGTACTTGATGATTGCGCCTGTCCCACAGTTCTACCATCTTGAGCACTTGCCTAATCCTCTGCTCACGAACTGAGGCAGGCACGCTATACACCATGGCATGAAAGTACAGGTTTTGTAACCCGCTGAGCCGCTCATCAAGGCTAGGGTCTTGAAAGACCAACCCAATTGACTGGCGCACTTGGCTATGCTGGCGCACCACATCAAAGCCATCAATGGTGGCTCGTCCCGATGTTGGTTTAGAAAGGGTGCACAGGATATTGATGGTAGTACTCTTTCCTGCCCCATTCGGGCCCAAAAAGCCAAAGATTTCCCCCCGTGCTACAGTGAAACTGATGTCATCTACCGCAACTAGGTCACCAAATTTTTTAACTAAGTTTTCTACTTTGATAATGTAATCGTTCATGCTTTCCCAAAGGATAATACTGTTAAGTGTAGTCGTTAGTAGTTGGTGTATTGGGTCAACTAACTGGATACAAATTCAACTCTATTTATTATTATAGCATTTTGGTCTCGTTGGTGCTAAGAAGCCATATGAGGTTATCTATTAAGGATATTAGGGCAAGACATGTTTCAATAGAAGCCTGGAAGTTTATTTTCAGTTAGCCACTATCTATCCTATAATCGGTAAACAAGTATATTTAATGCTCAACTGCGGTGGGGTGCTATTGACTTATGAGTGTTCAATAAGGTATATTTTTTATGCCTACTATAAGGGGCTGAACAGGTCTTATAAAACTGAATAGAAGCCTCCGAGTTGCTGTACCTAAGGGCATTTTGTCTATGGGCAGTAACCGATAGGGTGTAAGGGGAAACGTTTACGCCTCCCGTGTTTGAAAAGGAGAGCTTGACTATGGGCATATATAATGTCAAGGCACCTCCTTTCGGAGGTGTTTTTTTATGCCTAACCATTTTTCACTCCTAAAGCGATAGAGGTAGGTATTTTGAAAAACAAAGTAATTAGTTCTTTAATACCAGTGATAGCACTTATCAGTCTAATCATAGGAATGGTGGGATGTGGAGACTCCACAGCGTCACCATTGCCACCTCAGGAAAGGCTAAGGGTGGCAACAACTACCAGCCTCTACGATACCGGGCTGTGGGGGTACTTAGAGCCAATGTTTGAGGAACAGTATAATGTTGAACTGGATGTAATGTATGTTGGGACGGGCAAAGCTCTGGAATACGGCAGAAGAGGAGATGTGGATGTCATTACCGTTCATTCCAAAGCCCGTGAAGAGCAGTTCGTAGCTGAGGGTTACGGCGTAGCTCGCGTGCCCTTTGCCTATAACTACTTCCGCATCGTGGGGCCAGCGGGTGACCCGGCAGGCATAGAAGGTATGAGCCCTGAGGATGCTTTCAAAACGCTGATGGAAACGGGAATCGGAAGCTTTGTTTCTAGGGGGGATGATTCAGGAACCCACGGTAAAGAGAAGGCAATCTGGGAGGCAGCCGGCTTTAATTATGAGACGGTCAGAATTGCCGGTACTTGGTACATAGAAGCCGGGATTGGCATGGGACCGACTCTGATGATGACCAGCGAAAAACAGGCTTATACCCTTACCGACATGGGGACTTTCTTGGCTTACAAGGGTAAGATAGACTTGGTGCCAATAGTGGACAAGGGAGATATATTGCTCAATGTTTACTCCGCTATTGCCATAAATCCAGAAAATAACCCTAAAACAAAGATTGACCTGGCTAACAACCTGATAAGCTTCCTTACCTCGCCCGAAATTCAGGAGCTAATTGGTGATTACGGCGTAGAGGAATATGGTATGCAGCTATTTACCCCTTGCGCTGGGGCGGAACCCAAATAGTATTTAGCCGTTGTTAACGCCTTGGATGGAGTTGAAAGCAATTGACTGAAATATGGCAGGGCTTTATCAAGGCTATAGAGCTGATAGTTACACTTGACCCCGAGGTTATGGAGATAGCGGGGAGGTCACTGAGCATTTCGGTGACCTCCTGTCTCCTTGCCTCTGTGATGTGCATACCTCTAGCAAGTCTCATCCACTTTCACAATTTCCCGGGCAAGAGGATTTTGATAAATGTCATCCAGACATTCTTCAGCCTTCCTACCGTTTGTGTGGGCTTATTTGTTTTTGTACTCTTTTCCCGAGCCGGACCGCTGGGCGGAACTAACCTGCTGTTCACCCCAACGGTTATGGTGATAGGTCAGATGATACTAATCACCCCGATACTGCTCGGTTTGACTATCTCAGCTCTGAGTGGAGTAGACAAGGCGATTTTAGATACAGCTATCTCTCTAGGTGCCAGTGGCTTTCAGGTTGCCGTCGTTGTCTTAAGGGAGGCGAGATACGCTGTTCTAGCCGCCGTAATAATGGGGTTTGGCAGAGCTATCTCAGAGTTGGGGTTAGCTCTCATGGTCGGCGGCAATATCAAGGGGTTTACCAGGATCATCACTACTGCCATATCACTGGAAACCTCTAAGGGCGAGCTAGAGCTGTCACTAGCACTAGGCATGATTCTTATATTCATAGCCCTTATAGTCAATTTCGTTTTGAATAGAATACAGCAGAGGTAATAATGCCGTTAATAGAGGTAGTAGATTTGCACCAGAAATATGGTGAAAGAGACATCCTGGGAAACATCAACTTAAGGGTTGACAAAGGTGAAGCCTTTGCTCTGATTGGCCCCACCGGTGCTGGCAAAACTACACTTCTACGCCTAATAGACCTGCTTGATTTGCCCACCTCAGGGAGAATATATTTTGACGGCATAGATGTTACCGAGTTAAGAGGGATGAGATTAGAAGTGCGAAGGAGGATGGCTTTTGTCCTGCAAAAACCAGTGGTATTTAACACCAGCGTCTATAGTAATATTGCCTATGCTCTGAAATGGAGAGGGGCAAGGGGAATTAGTGTCCGAGAAAAGGTCAGCAATATTCTGGAGCTGGTCGACCTCTTAGCCTATAAAAACAGAAATGCTAGGACACTATCCGGTGGCGAAGCACAAAGGGTGGCAATAGGCAGAGCCATAGTAAGTGAACCGGAGGTATTGCTACTGGATGAACCTACAGCAAACCTTGACCCAATTTCGACATCAAAAATTGAGGAACTGATAGCAAATATTATTCATCGGTATGACACCACGATAATAATGGCTACCCACGATATGTCACAGGGTCAGCGGCTGGCTGATAGAATAGGTGTGCTTATAAATGGTGAAGTCCTTCAGACAGGAGTCCCAAGGGATATATTCAGTTCCCCCCGAAATAGAGAGGTAGCCGAGTTCGTAGGTGTTGAGAATATTATAGATGGGGTGATAGTGTCCAGCCAGGATAAGGTAGTGACTATAGATATTGGTGGTGGGGTTATAGAGGCAATTTCAGATTATGCTATAGGAGAAAAGATTTGTGCTTGTGTTAGGCCAGAAGATATAACACTAACCTTATCAACAGTGTCAAGTAGTGCCAGAAACTTGTTCGTTGGGGAAATAACACAGGTAGTATCCCTTGGTCCACTCAGCCGTATTGAGATAGACTGTGGTTTCTCGTTAATTGCTCTAGTAACCAAGAGGTCATCAGAGGAGTTGAATTTAGCTAGGACAAAGAAAGTCTATGCCACCTTCAAAGCTACCGGTGTTCATGTAGTCAGGAGGGGGAAATGACCGGTCTTTTCGATTCCTTTCAACGCCAGATTAACTACTTGCGAATCTCTGTTACTGACCGCTGCAATTTGCGCTGCATCTACTGCTCGGTAGGTTCAGTTCCCCACCTGCTCCGAAACGAAATACTTTCCTATGAAGAAATAGAACGCGTAGTTCAGGCAGCCGCCAGTATTGGTATAAGCAAAGTGCGTATTACCGGTGGTGAACCTCTGATGCGACCCAACCTCGCTGAATTTGTCAGGATGATTTCTCTGATAGAAAGTATCGACGATATCTCGCTTACTAGCAACGGCACTCTTTTAAGTAAGTACGCCGTTGAGCTTAAAGAGGCTGGGCTAAAACGTGTTAACGTGAGTCTAGACACGCTGAGGGAGGAAAGGTTCAAGCGTATTACTGGAATGGATAAACTGGAAGAGGTGCTCTCCGGCATCGAGGCAGCACATGAGGCTGGATTGTGCCCCGTCAAAATAAATACGGTGGTGCTACGGGGCATAAACGATGATGAAGTTATTGATTTGGCTCAAATGAGCATCAGTCAAGGATGGCATGTAAGGTTTATAGAATTCATGCCTTTCGGTATACCAGGAGCTGAAGCCCTTGGGACGGTATCTGCCCAGAAAATCCAGGAACGCATTCAATCTCTAGGCAAACTGGAGCCTTATACCGGCAAAACAGGCAATGGTCCTGCCAGGTATTACCGATTGCCTGGGGCCAGGGGTACCATAGGTTTCATCAGCCCGATGACTGAGCACTTTTGCCATAGTTGTAATCGCCTTCGCCTTACCTCCGATGGACAGTTGCGCCCCTGCCTCCTAGACGATGACGAGGTCAATTTGAAGGAGCCACTACGTAACGGAGCTAGCGTGGATGAGCTAAAACAGCTTATCCAGCAAGCAGTCGCCATTAAGCGGGAGCGGCACCATTTGACCGGAGGGCTTGGCCCAGGGACAGTGAGGCGACCGATGTGTCAGATAGGAGGCTAGGGTATCAGGTTGGGAAATTAAGAAAGAGAAGGAGGACAATGACTAAGCTAACTCATATAAACTCAAAGGGTGAGGCTCGAATGGTTGACGTAAGTCAGAAGGCTGAAACGGAACGTGAAGCAGTAGCCAAAGGCAGGGTAATGATGAAGCCGACTACCTTGGAACAAATCAAGACTGCTGGATTGGAAAAAGGAGACGTTCTAGCCGTAGCCAGGATTGCTGGTATAATGGCGGTTAAAAAGACGCCCGACTTAATACCCCTATGCCATCCAGTATTGATTAGCAACATCGCTATTGAATTCGACCTATCTGGGGATAACTCTATAGTAGTTACAGCCAGGGTGAAGAGTGCCGGCAAAACGGGGGTAGAAATGGAGGCTTTGGTTGCCGTCTCAGTTAGCGCTTTGACCATTTACGACATGGGCAAGCCAGTAGACAAAACGATGACTATCACCGAAATATACCTAGAAAGTAAAAAGGGTGGAAAAAGTGGAGACTACCAGAGAAAAAGTGGGGAGTGAAAATATGGCCATGATAGTTGCCGTCTGCAGAAGCCACAAGAAGGGAGTGAGTAAAACACCTATAGATGAAGGTTTCTTCGAAAAAGATTATGGTCTGGTAGATGATGCCCATGCCGCCTCAGATACCCACCGACAGGTAAGCCTGTTGGCATTAGATAGTATTGAGAAAATGCGCCGTCTGGGGCTGGAGTTAAGCGTTGGGGATTTTGCCGAAAATCTTACTGTGGATGGGTTATGCCTGGTCTCCTTACCCATCGGCACACGGCTGGCTGTAGGGAAGGACGTCATTCTGGAGGTGACCCAGATAGGAAAGGAGTGTCACACCGGCTGCGCTATCTTTCAGCAGATAGGTAAGTGTATAATGCCTAAGGAGGGGATATTCACCAGGGTAATCAAAGGCGGAGCAGTAAAGGCTGGGGATAAGCTAGAGGTTATGGATAATAATGGCTAACGCCATAATAATCTAGAAGAGTGTTACTGTAACCGGCTTGCCCTTCTCAAGTAAATCAATATTCTCCGCTATTTCAATATAGCCATCCGCCTTGGCTATGCTGGTTATTGCCCCCGACTCCTTAAACAGGGGAATGGCATCACTTCCCTCAATTTTTACAGTTAAAAATTGCCTTCTGCCCACGCTTCCGGGGACTCTTCGTGAAAGCCTTGCATCAACGGTCTCCCCTACTAAGGGTGGCAGGTGAGCCATTTTTCTTATAGCTGGTACAAGGAAGAGGTAAGTGTTAATCAGGCAAGAAGTAGGGTAGCCGGGCATCCCCAAGATTGGCTTACCTTGTATCATCGCAAAAATGGTTGGCTTCCCCGGTTTTACCTGAATTCCGTGAAAGAGAACCTCACCTAGGGTCTGAAGTACATCTAATAGTAGGTCTCTCTCTCCTACAGAGGAGCCCCCCGAGATAACCACAAGGTCACTTTTTAGAGCTTCGGCGATTGTTGATTTGATAATATCGATATCATCAGAAGTAATGCCAGCGTTGGAAGGAATGCCGCCGTTCGTCTTCACCACCGAGGTAATAGTGTGGGAGTTGATATCGTAAACCTGCCCCGGTTTTAACCTTTTGCCAACCTCAACTACCTCCTCTCCGGTAGGGACTATCGCTACCTTTGGTTTTTCATAGACTTTAATTTGACTTATTCCTTGAGAGGCGAGCACACCGATTTTACCCGGGTCCAAAATAAAATCACACCTTAGAATGAGCTCTCCGGCTTTAATATCCTCTCCTTTTTTAGCCACATTGGCTTTCGGGTAAACTGACTTAAATATTTTTATCTTTTTATTTTCCTTTTCGGTATCCTCAACCATCACCACAGCATCACTACCCTTGGGCATCACTGCCCCAGTAGCAATCTGAATACACTCCCCCGTGTTCACTCTCTTCCGAGCTGTTTCCCCGGCATGTAATTCACCAATCAGGTTGAGCACCTTGGGATTCAATTGACCAGAATTAAAGGTATCTTTAGCTTTAACTGCATAGCCATCCATAGCCGCTCTATCAAGGGGGGGTGTGCTTAAAGTAGCCACAATGTCCTCTGCCAGAACCCTCCCCGAGGCATCATCAATGTTGATTGCCTCTACCCTTGCAATTGGCTTTATGTTGGCGTCGACAATCCTTTTTGATTCCTCGAAGGGAAGGAGTGCTCCAAAAGGCTTCATCTTGTTGCCTCCCTAACCAGGTGTCCGAGCTCAGGTAAAATTATTTTTTCCATTGCCAGATTTATCGCCTCAGGAGAACCAGGAAGACAAAGAATAACCTTGCCCCCAGCCATACCGGCAATTGCTCTACTCATAATACTACCGGTCCCTATCTCACCGTAGGTTAAGAACCGGAAAAGCTCACCAAAGCCATCCAGCTTCTTCTCCAGAATCGGGGATATTGTCTCTACAGTAATGTCTCGGTGGCTTATGCCGGTGCCACCGCTGGTTATAATGACTTGAAGCTCTTCCTCTTTCAGGAGTTCATATATCTTCTTCTGGATAGAGTCGGTCTCGTTTTTCAAGATACAATGCAATATTACTGGATGCCCAGTTTCGCTGAGTTTTTGCCTTATTAGTCTCCCTGACTCATCATCGCGCTCAGTTCGGGTGTCAGAGAGGGTAAGGACAGCACAGCTTACGCTATTGAGACTCTTGTGTTTATGCTCTTGATATCCCATCAACCCTTTTATCTGTTATCGTTCTACGGCTTTATTATTAACTCAATTTGCTTCAGTTCTTCATCTTCCCTCTTAAGGTCACCTATAATCCCTATGATTACATTCTTAAAGATGCTCTGGACAAAGGGATTTAACGGAACTGACTTCTTGTTGATGAGAAGTGTCACTGATGTTTCCATATTATCCTCCTGATTAAAAAGTTGCTCAATAAAATCGGCTATACCGGGTACATTATCGGGTATAAAAACAGGCTTTTCTGCTTTTATTTCAATATCACTTACCAGAGCCAGTATATCATCTTGCGGATAGGAGACATGCTCACTAACCCCTTTCCTGACCACTAGTATCTTGCTTACTTCTTTCTCTTCTTTAAATCCTTCACCTAACACGATGTCGTAGCTAGGAAAGTAGTGTTCGGCAACACTTCTTAGACGGGGAATAATCTCCTTCTCCTCAATGAGCCCGACTCGACCAGATGATGCAAGGGATACTCCCCTTGCCCCTGCTTGCATAAAGCGCCAAGAGTCTTTCCCCTCAACATCCAAGTCAAACCCGTGAGGGCAGTGCTTTACAACTGCCACTGAGTATTTTCTCCTGTTGAGTTCCTCCAGTAACCGTTCTATCAGGGTAGTCTTGCCTGCACCTGAGTTTCCTACTACAGCAATTACTAATGGACTAAGCCTTTTCACAGTCATAAGTATAGATGACACTTAAACGATACTAGATAATCTCTAACAAGTCAATGTATGTTCTCTGCGGCAAGGTTAATAGCTCGGTCTAGGTCTGACTGAGAATTTATATTAAAGAAGCTTAAAAGCTTAGGGTCAAACCTTTGGCATTCTGCCTGTTCAACATATCTGACATGCACTGTGTTGAGGAGGCGGCTGACCTCCAATTGGTTATGCTCCAATAGTGGTTTTATATTATCTAGGCAGCCTTTGAAATATATAGCGTGGAGTGGTTCTACCTTTCCTTCTCCTAATCGAGGGACAACTGCATCAAAACCCGGTGATAATTCAATCATATAGCGCAGTAATTCAATATTTAGGAAAGGCATATCACAGGCGACCACAAGGCTATATGAAGACTCAGCATCTAGCAAGCCTGTATATATCCCCATCAGGGGTCCTTTACTGGGGTAAAGGTCTACCAGCACTTCTGCCTCACCGATGGCGGGAAGGTCAAGCTGTCCTCGGGAGGTTACTATCAGTATTTGGCGACTCACTGATTTGAGCCGTTCTATAACCCGCTCAATCAGGCTTCTGTCGTTAATGGTCTCCAGGCACTTACTCCTACCTAGCCGCAGGCTTTTACCACCGGCAAGGACAATTGAGGTCATCATTTCATATATATGGTTTACTGCTTACCTTGCCTGAAGAAGTGTCTGTCTTAAATCTAGCCTCTACCTATATCTAACACTAGAAGGTGACGTCAACACCGCTGAGACTCAGCTCTTGGTCGGTGATTGTTCTTAATGGAGGAAGTTCATTTACATCCATTCCAGGCTCATACTTAAAGATGCCAGCCAGTTCCCTATTAAGCAGGAATATCAGGCGGGAAAGGGGAAGCTCCATAGGGCAAACATCCTGACACTGTCCGCAATTAACACATGAGTCCATAACATGGGTAATCCTTACCATAGGGAACATAGTGTCCGGTGGCACTTCCCCCGGAGGCACCAAACCTCTATCTGCTTCTAGATAACAATCCTTGCAGTAGCATATGGGACAGGCATCCCGGCATCCGTAGCATTTAATACAGCGGCTGAATTGCTCAAACCAGTAATTGAACCTTTCATCACCACTCATTGCTTTGAGGCTGGCAAAGTCCTTCTCTTGCCACTGCCGCGCTAATTCTATCGCCGCCTCATCCTTCTTCCTTTTGCTTTCTACGGCATCACTAGTCGGTTGTTCCACCTTAATCTTGCCAGCTTCAATTGCTGCCTTAATAAAGTCAGCTCCCTTTTCCGAGCAAACCTCAATGAAGGTTGTATTCTTGTCTGTAGTTCCCCACTTACCGCAGGCAATATCAGCCATAATAGGAATATTGGTCTCACATCTACGGCAATTCTCCCGCCTCCCATATCCCCGCTCTTCAAGCTCGGTCAGGTCCTTCTCCTTTTCTGTCCCATCCTTTAACCTGATTGTTAATTTATTGTCTTCGATGTCTTCAGCAACGACATCAGCCGGGTCTACTTCAAATTCCGCTTTCATCATCGTCTTGGCTTTTGTGGGAGACAGAGTACCGGTACAGTTCAAACCGATAAGGAGCAAGTTATCGAGATTAATCTGGATTCTCTTGGTGAGTTCAATAATCGCCTTAGCATCACAGGGCTTGACGGTAACGGCTACTTTCAAGTCAGAGGCACCATCAAGATATTCCTTGAGAAAGCGTGAGATGTTAGGTGAGGCACAATGCAATGCTCCTGCGGTTTCTATAACTTTCTCCGGTTCAGTGATTAGGATGGGTACACCATCGTATCTGTTGCCATCTCTTGCTTTTATGGCAAGCACAGCGTCCACCCTCCCACTCTCCAGAGCAAACTTAAGCAGAGAAGTAACCACTCCGCCACACTCGGCTTTTTCTAGTATCTCCTTATCTGAGGAACGAGCGATATACATATCTCCCTTCATTGTTTCACCTCCATCTTAACAGCACATACTTTGGTTTCAGCACACTTGGCTTTGGGGTCTAAGGCTGAGATTGTTAACACATTGGCAAGGGAATCCGGAAAATGAAAGGGAACAAAAAGCAGACCGGGCGGTACCTCGTCGGTTACCTTAGCTTCAGCTTCTATACTACCCCGTCTTGTCTCCAGAGTAACCACATCCTTGTCTTTGACCCCTGCCTTAATAGCATCTTCAGGATTGACTTCAACAAAGCTCCGAGGAACTTCATCAAGCAGCTTTGGCGTCCTCCGCGTCATTGCCCCGGTATGATAATGGAATATGCTTCTGCCTGTGGTCAGGATATATGGATATTCGTCATCGGGTAATTCAGCCGGGGGTTTAAACTCTACCGCCTGGAAATGCCCTAAGCCATCAGGAGTACCAAATTTCTCTAAAAACATGGTGGGTGTTCCCGGGTGGTCCTCTGAGGGGCAGGGCCAGTGGATTCCTCCCACCGTCTTCTTTAGCCGTTCGTAGGTTATCCCTTTATACTGGGGAACACAGCCTCTCATCTCCTCAAATATCTCCCCAGATGAGGTGAAGTTAAATTTATCCTGGTAGCCCATCCTCTCAGCTAATTGGCATATAATTTGCCAGTCGGGCTTGGCTTCACCGGGAGGGTCAATAACCTTGTCTATCTTCTGCACCCGTCTATCTATCCAGGTATGGGTAGCCTCCCTCTCCACCCAGCTAGCTGCTGGTAGCACCACATGGGCAAGCTTGCTTATCTCAGTAGGGAATATGTCCTGAACCACGAGGAAACTGGCCTTTTCTAAAGCCTTCTTGACATTATTAACATCGGGTATTACCATCATCGGGTCTGCCCCGACAATATAGAGGTATGGGCAGTTATATAGCATGTCTATATAGGTAATACCAGGCTTCGTCGGCAGGTTATTAACTTGCCACGCCTCCTCAAAGAACTTTGCCGATTCCTCACCAACACGCTTAAATCCGGGGTAAAAAACACACAGGCAGCCCATATCTCCGCTGCCCTCACCGTTTATTTGCCCCCTCATTGAGTTAATCCCACTCCCTGGCTTACCGGCATGCCCGCAGAGAAGGGCTAAGTTAGCGTGATCCCTGACATTGTCGGTGCCAACATAATGCTGGGACATACCCTGGTCGTAGAGAATGCATGCCCTCTCTGCCTTGGCAAAGGTGATTGCCGCCTCTTTAATCTTCTCCAGCGGAACACCAGTAATCTTCTCTGCCTCATTTAGGTCTACCTTGGACAGAGAATCGCGTAATTCATCAAACCCGGCAGTTTTAGACGCAATAAATTCCTTATTCTCCAGCCCCTCATCTAGGATAATTTTCATCATGGCATTTATCAGGGCGGCATCAGTGCCTGATTTCAATGGTAGGTGGATATCAGCCAGATGTCTTGCCGTACCTGTCTTCCTGGGGTCGGTATAAATAACCTTGGCTCCTTTGGCTTTGGCGCGGCGTACCCTCCGCGTTATCATAGGAAAGGTCTCTTGTATATTAACTCCGGCAAGGAAGAAGCAGTCGGCAAGCTCAATTTCAGGTTGAGAGGTTTGCATTGCTCCTGAGCCCATAGCAGGAATTAGGGCAGCCGCGGCTGGAGAATGGCACAATCTACCGCAGTATTCTACATTATTAGTGCCCATCACCACCCGAGTAAACTTCTGCATCACATAAGCATCCTCATTACTGCTTCTACACGAGGCAATAAAGCCAAACTTTTCCGGGGTAGCTTCCTTCAGCTTGGAAGCGATAAGGTCAAGCGCTTCATCCCAAGAGGTTTCCTGAAGGTCGCCGTTCTTTCTCACCAGTGGCATCTTTAGCCTGTCTTCACTGTAGATGAAATCGTAGGCATTCTTCCCCTTGGGACAGTTTGTCCCCTCGTTTACTGGGTGCTCCTTCCACGGCTCCTGCCCGATTATCTTCCCGTCTTTGATGACCAGGTAGATGCCACAACCACAACTGCAGTAGGGACATATGGTGGGTACATACTCAATACTCATTTCGCCTCCTGTTAAACACACTCGGTCCAAGCCCTTTTATGGTTTCGGTAAAGCTTTTTACTGTCTCAGCTACCTTTGGCCCCTCAGATGCCGAGATCCATTCTAGCCTGAGCCTATCTTTACCGATGCCCACGGCTTCAAGGAAGGGTTTTAAACCGGTAACTCTTCTTCTGGCACTCAGGTTGCCCTTTTGGTAGTGGCAATCTCCAGGGTGGCAGCCGGATACTAGGACACCGTCGGCACCTAAGGCAAATGCCTTTAATATAAGCCTCTCATCTACCCTGCCCGAACACATCACCCTGATTACCCTTACATTAGGTGGATATTTTGCCCGTGAAGTACCGGCCAGGTCAGCGCCGGTGTAAGAGCACCAATTGCAGAAGAAGCCAACTATCTTTGGTTCAAAATCATCCATGATAACCCTTTCTTTAGGTAAAAATTTATTGTCTGAGGGATGTTATGCAACAAGTAGGTTGATAGCGTTACCGGGATGTATCATACCCTACGGGGAGAGGGTGTGTCAAGGTAGTTGATGGAGCCTGATTGGCTACGGAGGGCAAGCTGTTTAGAAACATTGTCGGATGAGACCCTGGGCAAGCGCCTCAAAAGGATTGAAGGGCGTATTCGCTGTATTCAGAAGATGATAGAACAAGGTCGCGATTGTGAGAGTACTATTACTCAGGGGGGAGCAGTGCGCTGTGTTACTGAGGGAGTTGGCGCATTTAGGTTAAATAATTACATGAAATTTTGTTTTCGTGTAGCGGCGAAGCGAAATTGGATAACATCAATTCACTGGCGTGGGTTGTTACTATTTGGGACAGAGCGCCAGGTGGCGACTAGAGATAAGTCAGCCCTCTCTTGATTGCTCTTGTCTGGTAGCCGGGCTAATCCTTACCGAGCATACCTTGAACTCAGGGATTTTGGCTACCGGGTCTAAGGCATCGACAGTCAATCGATTGGCTGGCGCTTCCTTGAAATGGAATGTCATGAAGGCTACCCCCTGAGGTGATTTATCGGTCACTTTAACTTTAACAATGATTGCTCCCCGCCGGGAAGCTAGTCTAACTAAATCCCCGTCGGAGCAGCGGAGACTTTCTGCATCCTGAGGATTGATTTCAACTTCGGCTTAGGGTCTAATTTCAGCTAGACCTGGTGAATGTCGGCTCAAGGTTCCACCATGCTAGTGGTACAGTATTCCTCCGACCATGGAGTACAGTATTCCTCAAGTGAGTATGTAGATGAGCTTAAGAGTCATGGGTTTGAAATCGGCATGACACGGACAGGTAATCCCTATAATGCCATGATAGACAGCTTTTTTAGAACACTTGGCTATAACAAATCAGGTAAGCTCCACCGATAGAATCCTAAATAATACTTGATAGAATTCTTGCGGATTATCGACCATCATGAAATGCCCACTACCGGGAATCTGTGTCTTTGGAACAGTAGCAAGCATTCCTACTGCGGCCGAGTTCTTGTTCAACTCCCCAAACACGTAGTGTTTGCTTATATCCAAATCGATAAACATTCGCAGCAGTTTCCCACTATCAGACCAGTTCACCAGAGATTCTGCACTCTTGTAAAACGAGTACGGGGTAGTTTTGGAAAGCCATTTGTAGTATAATTTCTTGCTTGCTGTCGTAGAACTTAGTAGAGCTTTGGTGCGCCTAACCTCGGATTTCAAAGCCTGAAATGCCATTTTCTCGAAATCTTCCATTGAATACCTGATGGCTTCTCTACTTAACGTACAATCTTCACCAACCAGATTCCCTTCTAAATTTGTAAACGAGATGACTTTCGCCCTGATTTTCTCAATCAAAAGTAGCCCTATTGCTCCGCCCATACTGTGCCCAACCAAGTGAATCCGCTCAATTTGTAGTTTTTCAATAGCTAATTTACAGAGTTCGGCATGTTCTTCCATGGTATAAGAGAAGTCTTTGGGCTTGGAAGAATTGCCGAAACCTAACAAGTCAAAAGCTAGGATTGTGTATTTCTCATATTCTGGAAGCTTCCAGACATCTTTGAAAAAATCTTTAGAGCAGCCTAGTCCGTGTATAAATACGATGGACTCTCCAACTCCTTTACTCAGGCTATATGATATTTCTAAATCGCTATTTTCATAGTTTAGTCCGATTTTTTCTTCCATAGGGTAAATAATAGCTCAGTTGTAAAACGTTGGCAATTCGGGTCTTCCCTCAGCCGGTAGATTTTCCCCTGCAAATCACTTAGCTCAAAAGCTGGCTCTTTGGGGTGGAATGCTATACGAATATGAAACCAGTACAATCCACGATGGGTTTCGAATGGCTCATGTTAACAAAAGCGGAATGCCTTGAGTGCCAGAGGAAATTTGCGTCGGAAAATGAAATTACCAGGTATTACCCAGCCAATGACATAACAAACATTTACATGACAGTATCCAAGAAAAGTCAGTGCGTTTTCTTGGATTGTCCACTATGCACGCACCTAATCCCGCATCAACCTGACATATAGCGCGGACAGTTTCTTACAATCATAATCAGTACCAATAGTCAGGTAGAGAGCCCCGGTAATATCTGAGTTGTTAATCAGGAGATATCGTACAAATAGGATAGAAGTAGCTATAAGGAGTGCGAGCTACCGTTCATCTAATATATCTTTCTTCTTATTATTTGAGTTATTATTCCAGCAGTAATAAATACCAAGCCAACAATGGCAATGACTATTACGCTTTGCACGGGTGTCGAATCAGCGAGCCGTTTTATCAATATACCAATTAATGCCCAGTCAACAACGAGACAATAAAATATATCTTTTCGTGTGAAGAGTATACTTAATGCAATTGCTATACCAACAATGATAACGGCTACAGCCCAGAATTGCTCCCCAAGTCCAAACGTGTTCCAGTTTACATCGACCAATAAAGCGGTAACATTGGCGATTGTGGCTATCGTAATCCAGCCAAGATATACACTAAAAGGAAGATGTACCAGATATTTTTCAGTCTGAGGGGAGTCTGATTTGCCAATGTGAAGCCGTAAGTAAATTGTTATCAAACATCCTAAAAGTAAAAGCATCAGAAGTAGAGATAGTGGGAGAATTTCGTAATGCCAGGCGAAGATCCAGCCGATGTTTGCCAGACAGGAGATAAAAAATAGTATACCAATATTCTCAATGAAGGATATCTTTTGAGTATCTTTCTTAATAGCGATAATCAACCCATATATTACAAAGATAGCGAGCAGGATATATATTACCCCCCAAATTGAAAAGGTCAACCCTGCTGGTACGAATAAGTTAGGATATTGGTCGGACAACTGGCCAGTTGTTTTATTATTTAAGGGAAGAGCAGTGGCAAGTCCGTTCACTATGACAGTACCTAGAAATCCAATCAGGTTTAGAATAGATAGTGATAGAAATCGGCTTTTTCCCACAGCATCCTCCTGTGATTGGCCTCTGCGTTGCTGTAAATACTAATACCCGCTGAATCGAATGTCAAGCAAGGCGTGTAATTCTTCCCCAGCGCTCGAATGCGACCAAATTGTATTGTGTCACATTTTAGTATGTTGTCACTGGCCTGAGGCTACTCTATGCCACCCTGATAACGGCTTCTCAAAGCTGGAAAGGCGTCAGGATGCCCTCTGACATCTGGTTTGAAATAGAACTACTGAGACGAGAGGCTTTTGGAGAACAGAATCGAACTGTTGAAGAGGAGCTGGTGGCGGTGTAGAATGCTTAACACTGGAGGTATCCAGGTTAGGAGTTTTTACAGGAGAATTGGGACATAACCACCTTTGCTACTTGTGCTCGTTATAACGAGTGATTTACATTACAACCGTTGAGATTAACAGGATGCTACATTATAATGTAAAGCTAATTAAGATAACAACCGGGTACGAATTGTAATAAGCTAACGCATATCCGAAAGAGAGGCAGAAGACAAACAGAACCAATTTGGCTTCGGTGATGTCTGGACTTGGACAGCGATAGACGCTGATACTAAACTTGTTCCATCTTGGCTAGTTGGTCTGCGTGATGCTGGTTATGCCTATGAGTTTATGAATGACCTAAAAAGCAGACTAGCCAATCGGGTTCAAATAACTACCGATGGTCATAAGGTCTATCTGTGGGCAATTGAAGATACTTTCGGTTCAGAAGTTGATTACGCTATGTTGGTTAAGCTTGATGGTCAAGAGCCTGAGATAGAGAAACGATATAGTCCTGCTAGGTGTATAGCTGCTGAACTCCACATTATCCAAGGCAATCCTGACCCTACAAAGATT
>CAZMJZ010000008.1:0-22234 GCA_964566845.1 uncultured Dehalococcoidales bacterium
CATTCATCTGACCAAAGACCATCACCGTCTTATCAATCACCCCGGAAGCCTTCATTTCATTCCACAGGTCATTGCCCTCACGAGACCTTTCGCCAATACCGGAGAAAACGGAAAAACCGCCGTGCTCAGTAGCAATATTACGGATAAGCTCCATAATAATAACCGTCTTGCCCACTCCAGCGCCACCATAGGCACCTATCTTACCTCCTTTGGTAAACGGCGTAATCAAGTCAATAACCTTAAGCCCAGTTTCCAGCATCTGGGTGGATGTCTCCTGTTCCTCAAATGAAGGTGGAGAACGGTGAATTGGCCAGTGTTCTGTAGCTTCAACAGGACCAAGATTGTCTATAGCCTCTCCCATAACATTAAACAGGCGGCCCAAGGTGGCTTTTCCCACCGGCACAGTAATAGGTGCACCAGTATCTATAGCTTCAATACCCCGCTCCAGCCCATCGGTAGGCGATAAAGCCAAGCACCTGACCCAGTTATTACCTATATGCTCCTGGGCTTCAAGCACAATCTTGTCACCATCTCTCGGAATCTCAATAGCGTTATAAAGCGCAGGTAGTTCATCAGGGGGAAACTCTATATCAACCACCGTACCAATTACCTGAGCCACCTTACCTTTTGCCATAATAACCTCCTCTTCCTACTCCAGAGCCGCAACGCCGCCAGTAATATCAAGAAGTTCTTTAGTAATTGCCTCCTGTCGAGCCTTATTATACAAGAGAGTTAAGTCCTGAATGAGTTCATTAGCACTGTCAGTGGCATTTCGCATCGCCACCATTCTAGCTGACTGCTCACTGGCAATAGACTCTAATATGGCGTGATAAACCTGCATCTCCACAAATCGTGGTAAAAGCTCGCCCAGTACCACATCAGGACTTGGTTCATATATATAGTCCACATTCTGCGCCTTGGGTATAGTTGCCGGCTCAACAGGAAGTATCTGCCGCAAAATTGGTCTCTGGACCATCGTGGAAATAAATTGAGCATAGGCTAAATAGACCAAGTCTATAATGCTATTAGCGTAATCATCTATAATAATACGGGATATGGGTAAGGTATCAATATAACTTGGTTGGTCGCCAAGCCGAGTAAATTCAGCCCGAATATCCCGACTATTCCGTCTCATAAAATCAACCCCCTTACGGCCAACACAGATAAGGGTAACCGGCACACTTTGCTCCAATATGAAGCTTGCTGTCTTCCGATTAATATTAGCATGAAGCCCGCCACACAAACCTCGGTCAGGGGTGATATGCACTACCGCAATTTTGGTCACCGGTCGGCGCTGTAGCAAGGGATGCGCCGGTTCACCTTCCTGATGTATAGCAGCCAGGTCTGCTATTACTTGATATATCTTCTCTGAATAAGGTCGCCCCGCCAGGCCTCGCTCCTGCGCCCGCCTCATCTTCGAAGTAGCAATCATCTCCATAGCCCTGGTAATTTTGGCTGTGCTCTGGATCCCACGTATTCGGCGGCGAATTAATCGAATGTTAGACAATTCCTATCCTCTTCCCAAGCCTTTCCTGTACTAGCCTACCAAAAAGCCCTGTTTAAACTCGGCAATAGCTGTCTTTAAAGCCTCTTCAATCTCAGCCGTAATCTCTTTTCCCTTGGCAATAGCCCCTCCTATATCAGGGTGATTTGCCTCTATAAACCTATGGAAATCAGTTTCAAAGACAGCAACTTTATCTACAGCTATATCATCAAGATAACCGTTAATAACCGCATATAAAATCATAACCTGTTTTTCCAACGGCATAGGGGCAAACTGAGGTTGCTTTAGAACTTCGGTTATACGTTGTCCCCGTTCTAGCTGCGCCCGGGTGGCTTTGTCCAGTTCAGCAGTGCCGAATTGGGCGAAAGCCGCCACCTCGCGATACTGTCCCATATCCAGCTTAAGTCTGCCTGCCACCTGCTTCATCGCCTTGGTCTGAGCCGCACTCCCCACCCGGGACACCGATATACCTACATTCAAAGCCGGCTTGATACCGGCGTTGAACAGGTCAGTTTCCAGATAGAGCTGACCATCAGTAATAGAGATGACATTCGTCGGAATATAGGCAGACACATCACCAGCCTGAGTTTCGATAATAGGCAGAGCAGTAAGAGAACCACCGCCATATTCAGGGGCATACTTAGCTGCTCTCTCGAGCAGGCGGCTGTGCAGGTAAAAAACATCACCCGGGTACGCCTCACGACCGGGAGGACGCCGCAGGAGGAGAGAAAGCTGCCGATAAGCCCAGGCATGCTTGGAAAGGTCATCGTAAACAATCAGTACATCCTTGCCCTGCTCCATAAACTCCTCCCCCATGGCACAGCCAGCATAAGGTGCCAGATATTGCAAGGCAACCGAATCAGAGGCATCAGCAGCAACTACAATAGTATGCTCCATAGCTCCATAGCTTTCTAAATCAGCTACCACTCGCGCCACCCTGGATGTTTTCTGCCCAATGGCAACATAGATGCAGGTTAAATCGCCGCCCCTTTGATTAACAATAGCATCAAGGGCAATGGCCGTCTTCCCTGTGGAACGGTCGCCAATAATAAGCTCTCTCTGTCCGCGACCGATGGGAAACATGCTATCCACAGCCTTAATACCAGTTTGCACCGGGGTATCCACTGATTTGCGTAACACCACGTTGGGCGCTACTCTCTCCACTGGCCGAGTCCTATCAGTCTTAATAGCACCTTTACCATCCTGCGGATGCCCCAAAGGGTCAACGACACGCCCGATGAGGGTTGCACCTACAGGCACTTCAGCAATTCGACCTGTACACCATACCTCATCCCCTTCCTTAATTTTAGTGTAGTCACCAAGAATAATGGCAGCCACAGTATCTTCCTCAAGGTTCATGGTAATCCCCATAATCTCATTAGGAAACTGAAGTAGTTCATTGTATTTGGCTGCCCCTAGCCCGTGCATTCTAGCCATACCATCACCAACCTCAATTACCGTACCCACATCCACCATGGTTATTGCTCTACCAAATTGCTCAATCTGTTCTTTTAAGGTAGAGACAATATCTTGCCCTCTGGTTGTCACTTGAACTACCTCCTTAACAACTCATTCTTTAGAGCCTCTAATTTGCTGCGGATGCTCCCATCAATAAGCTTATCACCTATTCTAATTATAATCCCGCCTATTAAGCTAGAATCTACTTTGGGCTTAAGGACTACCGGCTTACCAATCATGGTAGTGAGACGCTGGGCTAGCCTCAGCCTGTCTTCATCATCAAGGGGAATGGCAGTGGTAACCTCAGCCACCTCCGCCCCTTCGATGCCATGATAATTATCTAATAGGCGTTGATACCCGTCAGCAATATCACCTATCATATCTAACCTGCCCTTAGCCACTAACAACGATACCAGCTTCAGGGCTTGAGGATTTATATCACCTAGCCGCTCAGATAGCACTCTCGCCTTATTACTAAAATCGAGACCCGCATCCTGGAGTAAGGCAAAAAGTGCGTCATCCTTCACTAGGCTGGTAATCCTTCTTAGGTCGGACTGCCATCTATTTAATTCCTTTGCCTGTAGGGCAATGTTAAACACTGCTTGTGAATAACGCCTAACATAAACGCTATTAGCCACGCTAACTCCTCTAAAGGTAACAGGCTAACCCTTCTTCAGGGTTGTGCTCTCTTCCAGCACTTTATCAATAAGCTGACGATGAGCTTCCTTATCCAGCGAGCGGTCAATGACCTTCCCTGCTACCAGTATGCTTAAGTCAGCAACCTCCTTACGCAATTCATCAATAGCATCATCCCGCTCCCGCTGAATCTCCAAGCGTGCCCTGGCGATAAGGGATTCGGCTTCTTTCTTAGCCTCCTGCTGTACCTTGTGCCTAATCTCCTCACCAGTTCTCACCGCCCTGGATATTACTTCCTGCCCATCCTTACTAGCCACTTCAAGCTGCTTCTTGACCTCTTCCTCGGCATGGGCTGCCTGCTCCTTAATATATTCGGTCTGCTCCATACTCTCTTTAATCTTCTTAGAGCGCTCATCAAACATCCTCAGAATCGGCTTATAGGCAACAAAATATAGAAGACCGAACAGGATAAGAAAGTTTATAGTTTGAGCTAATAGTGTTGGCAAGTTTATACCAAGAGTTGCCAAACCTCCCATTTTCACCCCCTTTAGACTATATTACGTTAAAAGCATCACCGCAATTACTAGCCTCAGGTACATCATTTGAAAGTAATAGCCCCGCTAATAACTTCACACAATCATGGCTAGGAGTATGGCTACAATCAAGGCATAAATACCAATAGCCTCAGCAAAGGCAATAGCCAATATCATATTGGTCATTATCGGTCCTCGAGCTTCAGGGTTACGCCCTAATGCTAGCATCGCCCCATAGCCTAAGATCCCGATTCCAATCCCAGGTCCTATGGCACCTAAACCCATACACAAACCTGCGGCCAGCATTTTCATTGTTTGTGGATCCATTCTCTACACTCCTTTTTAATAATTGATAAATGACACTTATATTAAACTGCCTCTGCCTCATGAGAAGCAACAGCAAGAGTAGCAAATCCCAGGGTCAGCCCACCAAAGATAAGGGCTTGAACAAAGCCAACGAGCAATTCAAGCCCGTAGAACGGAATAGCCAAAATCCAGGGAACAAGGAATAGCATCATTAAAATAAGTATTTCACCGGCAGTCATATTACCAAAAAGACGAAAGGTAAAGCTGACAATACGCACAAGCTCGCTCATTGCTTCCAAGAAACCAACGAAGATATTAATAAAACCGTAGAATAGTCCACTAAGCCCAGCCTTAAGCTTACCCCTAAATAGCTGACCTAGACTTCTAAAAAATTGACCGACATTAACAAATTTGCTCAGGTAGCGTAGCCCACCACGTGACCTTATACCCCAATATTCAACAACGACAAAAGATATAAGCGCCAGAGCTAAAGGCACATTAATATCGGTATTGGCACCCCTAAGTAGATGCACTGTCCCGTAATCGACGTTGGTAATGAATATTGAGCCAAACCCGGGTAATAAACTCAGCCAGGCATTCATCAAAACAAAGAGAAAGATAGTGGTTACTATCGGGAAAAATCGGCGTCCATTTTTCTCGCCGGCAACATCCTTACAAAGATTGAGCATCCATTCAATTGCAAATTCAAGTAGGCACTGTAACCTAGCTGGGATGAGTTTTATCTTATGGGTAACAGCATAGGATATTCCTACCAGGACAATAATAGTAATCCAAGCAGCCACAATACTATTAGTGATGGGAAAACCAAACAGAGTGAAAACTACTTCAGCGGGAAGCTCAGGATGTGGTCTGGGAACGGTAAGCCAGCTAGGTAGCCCCAGGTCGCCAAAGAAACTACTACCCAGAGCACCGCTAATCAAACTAATTACAAAGAGGGCAAGGAAAACAACCAAAATCCCAATTATTAGAGGGAATGAACAACCTAGGCAACCCCGCCGTTTAGGCACTAGTTATTCTCCTTGCCTTATTTGTTACGGGTGAGAGGTAGAATCATCCGATAAACACCATAAAAAGCAACCACAATTCCCAAAATCAAGCCCACTATAACCAAAACAGGCTCACTGTTCAGTTTACTGTCAAGCCAGCGACCACCAAGCGCACCCAACACAATTGAACTGCCAATAAAAAACCCCATCCCCCCAAGCCTAAATGCCGCTTCCCATCTACGCATACTAGCCTCAACATTCCTGAACCTTAGGTAGCATATCAAATCTACCTGCCCTAGGTCAAGCCCACCTTTAAGGGGAATCGATATTAAAACAGCCTTATGACTCAAGGTCTAAGGCCGTTTAAGTGATAATTAGGAAATAACCATTTCTGGCAATGATGCTTCTATTTTTTAAGCCTACCTTTGACTAAAAAGATGAGCAAAATCTCCATCAAAGGCTTTTAAGAAATTGTGCATATCCAGAACCTCATCGGCGGTTGGTCTATCCATATTCCTAAATTTATCCAGCTCCACCTCGGTAAGATCGGTAATAGTCTCAGGCGCTCCACCCTCCTTGATTACTGCCGCTGCTAAATACTGGGTATGACAAGCTACACACAGCACCTTTAAAAACCATAGATTCTCTTCATGCCCAAGGACCTCAATGTTATCTACCTCATAGTGCTGTCCACAAACGCCACACTTCATTGAAGTCATCATTTCTTTAATAATATTCTCTTCTATCAAATCAGCCTCGGTTATGATTTATGCTTATCAAAATCCTCTAAATCAAGGGTATTAATGAAATCATAGAAAGCAGACATCTTCTTCAACTCTTCTTCACTAATATCCTTGCCCTTAGCCCCTTCCATTTCTTGAGAAACAGGTTTACCTGTCTCCTTGTCTAGCAGGATACCTGCCTTATCTAAAACAGACTCTTCAGCATAGATAGGTATCTCAACCCTTACCGCCAGGGCAAGGGCATCACTAGGACGAGAGTCAACCTCCATTTGTTCCCTACCTACATTAAGAATAATCTTGGCAAAAAAGGTATCACTTTTAAGGTCGTTGACGATTATAGAGTTAACTGTAGCTCCCAAAGTATCAATGACTGTGCGCAGCAAGTCATGAGTTAACGGTCTGGGCACAGTAACGCCCTGTAGCTTTACAGCTATGGCATCCGCCTCAGCTGGACCAATCCAAATTGGTAGATAGCGCTCTGACATCTTCTCTTTAAGAATCACCACCCGCTGATAATTCATCAGACTAACCCGAATGCTATCAATGGTCATCTCAATCATAATTAAACCTCCTCTATTTCCTCAGCAACATATTCAAATTTTAACCCACATCATTCCTACTGTCAACTAGAAATAAGAGGATAATCAGTTACCTAACTTACTATTCTCAGCATTTAGCTAAATTGCCTCATTATGGTATAATATTAGAAATAAAACCTTATTAAATCCCCAACTGAGAGGAGACGTAATTATGGCTGAAGATAGGGCAATTGTCTGGTTTGATGAGGTCACCAAAAAAGACATACCCCTTGTTGGTGGCAAGGGGGCAAATCTTGGTGAAATGACCAACACCCAAATACCCGTTCCCCCGGGCTTCATTGTGACCGCTAACGCCTACTATGACTTTCTCAAGAAGTCAAAGGTTACCAACAAAATTCGCAATCTAATAGAACCTCTGGATTACAACAATAGTAAACAATTGCAACAGGTGGCTGAGGAAATTAAGCAAGTAATTCTAAGCGCCCAAATGCCACCGGAATTATCTGAAGATATTAAGCAAGCTTATACAAAAATGGGTAGGGGCTTAGTTGCAGTTCGCTCCTCAGCTACTGCTGAGGACCTGCCTGAAGCTTCGTTTGCTGGGCAGCAAAGTACATCCCTTAATATCCAGGGTGAGAAAGAGGTGATAACTGCTGTTCAAAATTGCTGGGCATCCCTGTTTAAACCGCGGGCTATCTTCTACAGGCATCAACAGGGTTTTGACCACTTCGAAGTTGGCATCGCTGTCCCTATCCAGAAAATGGTACAGTCTAAGGCTTCTGGAGTCATGTTTACTATTGAGCCGATGACCAGCGACAGAAGTAAAATTATCGTTGAGGCAGTCTACGGGCTTGGTGAATCCCTGGTCTCGGGAGAAGTAAGCCCTGACCTGTATATTATAGATAAAGAAGGATTGAAAATAAGTAATAAAAAGATTGGCAGACAGGAGTGGCAACTGATTAGGAATCCAGCCGCCAGTGATAGCGACACTAATATTAAAATGCCGCTCCAACCCTCAAGGCAAACTCATCAAAAGTTGGCTGATAAAGACATAATTCGCCTGGCTAAGCTGGGAAAACAAATAGAGGATTTATACCAATTCCCCCAAGATATTGAATGGGCGCAAGAGGATAATAAAATATTTATCGTCCAAACTCGCCCGGTCACTACTATTAGGGCAGAGGCTATAGCTGAAGTTACTCCTGAAATTAAAGCCACTGTGCTTCTATCTGGAGTATCGGCTAGTCCAGGCAGGGCATCAGGTCCAGTTAAAATAATATGTGACGCCTCTGAAATAGACAAGGTGGAAAGTGGTGACATTCTTGTTTCTGAAATGACTACTCCTGACTTTGTGCCAGCAATGAAGCGAGCTGTGGCTATTGTAACTGAGCGTGGGGGCAGAACTGCTCATGCCGCTATCGTCAGCAGAGAGCTAGGCATACCCTGCGTTGTCGGTACAGAGCGAGCTTTAGCTACCTTGATTAATGGTCAGTTAATCACTGTAGACGGCTCTCAAGGTAAGATATATGATGGCATAGTGGCTGAGGAAAAATTAGTTCTCTCCACCTCTATTTCCAGAAAGAAAATTAAAACTAGAACTAAGGTTTATGTAAATTTAGCTCAGCCTGAACTGGCTGAACGGGTGGCGGCTCGTGATGTAGATGGTGTGGGCTTGCTCCGAGCTGAATTTATGATTGCCCAAATTGGTGAGCACCCCCGCTATATGATCAGCCAGAATAGAGGTAACGAGTTTGTAGACAAGCTCGCCGACGGTGTAAATACCTTTGCCAAAGCCTTTAACCCACGCCCGGTAGTTTACCGAACCACTGATTTCAAGACCAATGAGTACCGGGAACTAACTGGCGGTCAGAAGTATGAAGAGATTGAGGAAAATCCTATGCTCGGTTATAGAGGATGCTCTCGTTACATCAGCGACCTTGATGTGTTTGAGTTGGAGATAGAAGCCATAAAGAGAGTGAGACAGAATTACAAGAATCTGTGGCTCATGATTCCCTTTGTCCGCACCGTTTACGAAATGGCTAAAACAAAGGAGTTTTTGGAATCTCAAGGACTAAAGCGTTCCGCTAACTTCAAACTGTGGATGATGGTTGAGGTACCATCCAACATCTTTCTTATGGAGAAATTCCTTGAGATTGGCATTGATGGCATATCTATTGGCTCAAACGATCTAACCCAGCTTATCTTGGGAATCGATAGGGATAGTGAAAAGTTAGCCGAGACATTTGACGAACGAAACGAAGCCGTACTTATAGCTCTGGAAAGAGCTATTAAAGTAGCCAAAAGCATGGGGGTTACCTCCTCTATCTGTGGGCAGGCACCCTCAGTATACCCCGAGCTTACTGAAAAACTGGTGGAGTGGGGTATTACTTCAGTTTCAGTAAGCCCCGATATGATTGATAAAAGCAGGGATATAATTGCCCAAGCCGAAAAGAGATTGAAGCTTAGTGGTCAGTCAGCTTAACATTCGCCAGATAATTGAAAACAAGGAAGAAAGCCTTTCTCCTTACGCGGTTAAAAGTAAGCTGTCACGAGGTAGGCTCAAGTCGGAAGAACCGTGCCCGGTACGTAGTGACTTCCAACGTGACCGAGACCGCATTATCCATTGCAAGGCTTTTATACGCCTTAAACATAAGACACAAGTTTTTATAGCTCCCTTAGGGGATCACTATGTAACCCGGCTCACTCATACCCTGGAGGTTTCTCAAATAGCTCGAACCATAAGCCGTGCCCTAAACCTTAATGAGGATTTGACTGAGGCAATTGCTTTGGGTCATGATTTAGGTCATACCCCTTTCGGTCATACCGGTGAGGATGTTCTAAATGAGCTTTATCATCAGGGATTCAGACATAATGAGCAAAGCCTGCGAGTTGTTGACCTTTTGGAAAATAATGGTCAGGGGCTTAATCTTACATGGGAAGTCAGAGACGGCATTGTTAACCACTCCAAGACAAGGGCAGATGTGTTGGGACAAGGCTGGGGGAAGGTAGGCACTCTTGAGGGTGAAGTATGTAAGATTGCCGATATTGTTGCCTATATCAACCATGATATTGGGGATGCCATAAGAGCTGGCATCATCACCGAGGATGACCTACCGCCCTCAACCATTAGCGTGTTAGGTCATTCCCACCGAGAACGCATTAATACTATGGTCTGCGATATTATTAGCTATTCTTGGGCAGCAAGAGGTGATGATACTAAATACCGCCCCACCATAGGTATGAGCCCCCAGATTTTGGAGGCAACTAATACCTTGCGTAAATTCCTTTTTAACCGAGTATACGATATGCGTGCCACCTTAGCCGAAACAAAAAAGGCAAGAGAGGTGATTCGCCTATTATATAAATTCTTTAATGAGCATGAAGATAGGCTGCCACCAGAATACTCTTCTTACAGTGATGATACGGAACGGAGAGTGGTTGACTACATCGCCGGTATGAGCGACCAATATGCCCTAAGAGCAGCTAATGAGCTGTCACTGATAAAGAATAAAGCTAAGTAACAATATGTTAAGGGGGAGACTTGAAGGGGCGAAGCTCACCAGATGCAACTATGTCAACCCCTTCAAATTCAATCCTTCACACTCTCCTTTGAAGTAGTATAATTAAGTAGAATGAAAGAGAGGCTCCGCCTCTCTTATATGAGTAATGCGCCTTCCCTTTGATAAGGGGAAGTTGCAGACTCGACTCGGAGCAGGGATAAAGCGGATAGGGTTGTAAAATAATAAAATGGGCGTTATAGATGAGGTAAAGCAAAAGACAGATATCGTGGAGGTTGTTAGCCAGTATACCACTTTAACTAAAGCTGGACGAACCTTCAAGGCACTATGTCCCTTCCACAGCGAGAAGCATCCTTCATTCTTTGTCTACCCTGAGCAACAGAGTTGGCACTGTTTTGGTGCCTGTAATACTGGTGGTGATGTCTTTACTTTCACTATGAAAAAAGAGGGCATTGACTTTGGCGATGCGCTGCGCCTTCTTGCTCAAAGGGCAGGGGTTAAAATACCATCAAGGTTTGAGTCGGAAGCCGGTAAGGATGAGAAAGAAAGATTATATCAGGTCAACCAGGCGGCAGCTCAATATTTCCATAATTTACTCCTCAACTCTCCGACTGGAGAAAAGGGGCGAGAATACTTAGCCAATCGCAGTCTGTCGCCAGAAACCATAATTGACTTCCAACTGGGCTTCAGCCCGAATAGCTGGAATTCCCTTAAGCAATATCTCATAGACAGAGGCTATACCGAGCGTGAACTACTTGAGGCTGGTTTAATAGTGGAAGCAGAGAATAGAAAAACACATGACCGATTTCGAAATAGGTTGATGTTTCCCATATTTGATATTAGAGGACGGATTACTGGTTTTGGTGCAAGGGTGCTTGATGACTCCCTTCCCAAATACATCAACTCACCACTGACACCAATCTTTGATAAGAGTGGTAGCCTGTATGGTATAAACCTTGCCCAGACGGCTATCAGGCAGCAAGACATGGCAGTTATTGTAGAGGGCTATATGGATGTCATCACCGCCCACCAGAATGGATTCAATAATGTAGTTGCCTCTATGGGAACCTCGGTTACCGGGAAGCAGGTCAGCACTCTAAAGAGACTAACTAAAAACATGGTTTTAGCCCTTGATGCCGATGCTGCTGGTGAAGAAGCAATGCTACGGGGTGTAAGCCATGAAAATACCCTTGATGCTGAGGTAAAGGTTATCATCGTGCCTAGTGGGAGAGACCCTGATGACGTTATTAGGGAAGATGCAACGATGTGGCAATACCTCCTAGAAGAAGCTTTACCTGTAGTTGACTACACCTTCAATATGGTTACCTCTAAACTAACCCTGACTACAGCTAATGGCAAGACTTTAGCCGTAGGTAGGCTTCTGCCTATCGTAGCTGAGATAAAAGACCCTGTGCGCCAAGCTCACTACCTCCAAAAACTGGCTCGTCTAGTCAACGTCAATGAGCGAAGTATTGAAGCTGCTCTAAGTAAAATTAAGCCTTACCTCAAAGCTAATGAGCCAAAGCTCGAAGCAGCAACAAAAACATTCCCTCCGATTATGTCCAACCGCCTTGAGGAATACTGCCTTGCCCTGCTACTACAACACCCAGAGCTTAAACAGAGCGGTCAGGGCCCTTCACCTGAATATTTCCAAAATACTGAAAATCGTGAAATCTTCATCGCCTGGCAGCAAGTTAATGACCTGCCATCTCTTAGGGAGAAACTTGACTCTGCGATTTGGGAGCATCTTGATTCCGTTATAACTAAAAATTTACCGTCCAATCAAGTAGAACAGAAATATGATAATTGCGTCCTCCGTCTGCGAGAAGAATTCCTCAGAAGTTTGGAGATAAAAAGAGGAGAGGTATTAGCTCTAGTCGCCGAGGCAGAGGGTATTGATGCCGAGTTGGCTAAGCTTCAAGAACAAGGGATAGATGTCAGCGTCCAACTAGGAGAAGTTTTTATTCAAAAAGCTAAAAGAGGTCAGTATCAAAGGGGGTGAGACAAAGATTTGGAACATAATATAAACCATCCACAGTCCCTACCCCAAAATAGGCATGAGGAGCTGTCGCTAGATGAAATTACGGATACCGAGTCTGAATCAGAAGTGCCAGATGCTTTACATACTTCCTCTGCCGAAAGTGGGGGGCAGATAGAGGCCGAAGACATAACTGAGCCAAAGGAAATGTGGACTGAGGAGAGATACCTTGAGATTGAGAAACCTGAATCCCCAGCAGATTTAGGGATAGAAATACCACTGGAACAACTGGAGGAGCAAGAAGTAGCCGATGACCCGGTTCGTGTTTATCTCCATGAAATTGGCAGAGTACACCTTCTCACCGCTGATGATGAAAAGATACTAGCCAAAAAGATGGAAGAGGGCATACGCATCGGTTTGATTAAGCAAGACTGGCTACAGAGATATGGAAGAAACCCTTCTGCTACCGAAATAGTAGTTATTATGCTCCAGGAGTTAGTCCAAGCTTCTACCATTATCCATCTCCTTCAAGAAGAGCTTAACTTAGTTCCCCAAGCCAGCTTTTTAGACACCATATCTGATGCCAAATTGCGAGGTAGCATTGATGGCGAGATTAATCAGCAATTAATCCAGGCTGTTGCTTCCCAGATAGATAAGTCCATTCCCAAAACAGAACAGCTTATTATGAATCTATTACTAAATAGCAAATTGTTACCACAGGAAGTCATTAGTATTATTGGGAATAGTGCTTCTCTAGCTGATATAGAGAATATGGTAACAAATACTACTTTTATTAATTCTATCCAAGCTTGCGAGAAGCAACTAAAGGCTTATCTAGACAACATTGAGTATGAAGCTGAATCAGCAAAAAGGCGTCTCACTGAAGCCAACTTGCGCTTAGTAGTCAGCGTCGCTAAAAAACATATTGGACGAGGTATGTCACTCCTTGACCTCATTCAGGAGGGAAATATTGGATTAATTAGAGCTGTTGAGAAATTTGATTATCGCAAAGGTTATAAATTCAGCACTTATGCCACTTGGTGGATTCGCCAGGCTATTACTCGAGCTATAGCCGACCAAGCTCGCACTATTCGTATTCCAGTTCATATGGTTGAGACCATTAATAAATTGCTACGAGTTAGTCGCCGTCTAGCCCAGGAATACGGACGGGAGCCTACCGCCAAGGAAATCGGTATCGAAATGGCAATACCTCCAGAAAAGGTTAGGGAGATAGGCAAAATATCACAGCTACCAATATCATTAGAGTCACCTATTGGTGAGGATGAAAATAGCCACCTGGGGGACTTCATAGAGGACCATACGGCTTTGCCACCAGTTGATGCTGCCTCCAGACAACTATTGAAGGAACAAATTGACGATGTGCTATACAGCCTTACTCCTCGGGAGCAGCGGGTACTCCAACTCAGATTTGGTCTTGAGGATGGGCGAAGCCGTACTTTGGAGGAAGTGGGTAAGGAATTCAATGTAACCAGAGAGCGCATTCGCCAGATTGAAGCCAAGGCACTTCGTAAACTACGTCACCCCAGCCGAAGCCGAAAGCTAAAGGACTACCTGGAATAAAACAACTCCCTTAAATTCCGTGTAGTTTACCCCTAATACCATCTTCACCAAGCCTACCTTAAGCGCCAAGCTAAAATTTGTTCGGTTATTTATCAATCCTTTCCCTCTTCGGATTTAACCTACAAAAACCATTAATACATATCTATGCTACTCAAAATTAACCAAACAAATATGGCTAAAAACCCGCTGATAGGAACTGTGAATTGTGGCATCCCTGCATATATGATGTAATTCAAAAATCGGAATTGAGAGCCAAGTTGTTTAAAGTAAGAAATATCTTTTAGGTCATCTTCCATAGATAGGAATACTCACCGGGTTAATAACTATTATTTGCAAGTTTTTTTATAATTAGAGGAGACAAATCCTCAGCTATGACTGAAGTTGCTTTCATACCCCTTCTTTGAACTTTTCCTCTGACTATCAACCAACCCTCACGAAATAAGACTTGACCACACTTGTCTTGGACATCACTAAATACAGTTATATCCGCTATACCTGTGCCATCTTCCATTATCACATAAACTACTCTATTCCCATTCCTCGTAGGTGGCGTCTGATAACGAATCACAGACCCGACAATTTTAATCGTTTTGCCCGTAGCTATTGAGGGCAAGTCTTTCATCCTAATAAACCCATTGTCGAAGGTGTAAAAATCTAAAGGGTGTGCCGACAAGCTTAAAGACAAGAGCTCCCTTTCAACCAGCATCTTTGCTTTTCTACTATTGCAAATAGTATCTTCAAATAAATTGGTTTCTGTTTTATCATCTTCAAACAGGGGTCTTGCCCCCCTACCTATTTTACGCTTCAGAGTTAATAACTTCGGAAGATGTGTGAGTAGTTCATTTCTGCTACCAAAAGAATCAAAAGCTCCAACCCTCACCAAGCTGTTAAGGATAGGCTGACTTACATTAGTTCTTAGAGCAAAGTCTCTCAGCGAAGTAAATTCACCCTTTGCTCTCTCTGATAATATAGATTCCAGCGCCTCTGTTGACATTCCTTTTAGCTGTTTAAGACTGACTCTTATCATCCCGTCGTCTACAGTATAATTATTGGAAGATTTGTTAATATCGAGGGGCAATGATTTGACTCCAAACCTTCTGGCATCAGCTACCAAGACATGTGGAGGGTAATACCCCATAGGCTGGTTTGACAGCACCGCAGCAAAGAATTCGGCGGGGTAGTGACACTTCAGCCAGAGGGTCTGATAAGCAAGGGCAGCATAGGTAGCAGCATGGGCTTTGCAAAATCCATAAGCAGCAAATGCAGCCAGTTGCTCAAATACCTTCTCTGCTATCTTCTTACTCACACCATTCTTGTTAGAGTGTGAAATAAATGAGTCTCGCATCTTCTCCATTTCCTCCGTGGTTCGGTCATGCGTCATTGCTCGCCTAAAACCATCTGCTTCGGCATAGCTCATTCCAGCTAAATCGCGGGCAACTTTTAACACTTGCTCCTGATAGAGTATTACCCCTAGAGTTTCACCAAGGGCATTTTTAAGTTTGGGGTGCAGGTATGTTACTGGCTCTTTACCGTGTCTTCGTGGAAGATAAACCTTGTCCATATTCGATTTGAGAGGTCCTGGTCTGACTAGCGAAATTGAAACTATGATATCCTTAAAACAGTTTGGTAACAGTCTACCTGCCATTTCTCTTTGTGCCGGTGATTCAAGTTGAAAAGTGCCAATGGTTCTACCATCCCTGAGCATAGCAAACACCTTAGAATCATCTCTTGGTATCTTGTCTATATCAATATTAGTACCATGACTCTCCTGGACACTGGTAAGTGTATCCTCAATAACAGTTAAAGTAGGAAGTGCCAGCAAATCCATCTTAACAATACCTAATCTCTCGATGTCGTCTTTATCATACTGACTAATAATGTCTCCACCGCTAGACCGTTCAAGAGGAACTAAATCAGAAAGCTTACCATCTCCAATCAGTAATCCTCCCAAATGAACAGAGAGGTATCTAGGGTATCCATCAATGGCAGCGCATAGTCTAAAGAAGTTAGCAAGCTCGGGTCTCTTGTAAATGGTGCTTTTTTTTAGTTCGGGAAGGGTATTAGCATCCTCCAAAAGGTTTGAGGCAGACAAATAATGGATACCTTTGCATGCCTCTGCAACAATCTGCGGTGGTATTTGCAAAGCCTTACCAACATCACGGATAGCACCTCTAGCCATATAGGTATTGATAGTGGCTACACAGGCGACATTATCGGCACCATACTTTCGACAGATATAGCTTTTTACTTCATCTCTACGCCTTCGGTCAATATCCAAATCAATATCTGGAGGTTCATACCTTAGAGGATGCATGAAACGTTCAAATAGAAGGTCATGCTCAATAGGGTCAACGTTACTAATATCAAGTGCATAGACAACCAAACTGTCTACGGCACTACCTCTCGCCTGACATCTTATGCCCCTCTCTCTTGCTTGCTGAACTATGTCCCAAACAACTAAAAAGTAGCCGCAGAAACCAAGTTTGTTGATTGTGCTAAGCTCTTGTTTCAAGCGATTTCTGATTTTGGGTGTAAGTGTTCCATACTTTCTTAAGGCACCTGCGTAAGCTAACTTTGATAAATATGTGTAGTCAGTTTCACCTTCGGGAATCTCAAATCTAGGGAAGCGGGGGTTACCTAGCTCAAACTCCAAGTTACATCTTGAGGCAATCTCCTCTGTCATATCTATTGCGTTGGGAATGTCCTTGAAGAGCTTAATCATTTCCTTCTGTGATTTGAGGTATTGCTCCACAGTGCGATGCCCCTTTAACTGAGAGACAGGTATATTTTGGGCTATAGCATTGAGCAGCTCCTTTACCGCATACTCTTCCATTTCTGCATAGTGAACATTATTAGTGGCAACTGTCGGTATACCCTCTGCTCTGGCAAAAGTATCAAGTCTATGACTGTCAATCATTCCGTGCCTAGAAGGATACCGAACAAGCTCCACGAAAAAGTCATCACCAAAGACTTCCCTATAGAAGTTAGCTGATTCCCTAGCCTTCTCTATCTTACCTGCCTCAATTAGAGAAGGTATCTCACCCCCGCTACAGCCACTCAGGGCTATCAGACCATTGCTGTGTTTTTGCAGCATGTCTTTGCTTGCTTGTGGTTTCCTCAACCGGTTTGCTAAGTGAGCTTCAGTCAACAATCGGCACAGGTTTGAGTAGCCTTTAATATCCTTACAAAGGAGAGTGAGATGGTATCCACCATCTAAATCAATATCAGCACCTATGATTGGTTTTATTGCCAAAGCCCTAGCTTTTTCATAAAACCTAATGGCACCTGTCAGCCGATTGTGGTCTGTAATAGCTAAGGCAGGCATATCCAATACCTTTGCCTTTTCTATAAGTTTATCTAATGAAGAAGCTCCATCCAGAAAGCTATATTGTGAATGGACATGAAGGTGGATAAAACTCATTGTGATACCTTAATCTAGGACTCTATAGAGAAACCATTCTTCTTCAAGTTTGTAAAGCTCGTAGCTACCGGTGCTTGAGTTTTTTGCATTTACACGCACAAAAAGACGCATTGGTTGCCCGTTCCACCATTCAGAAGGCTCCCTCCACCAGCCGATAACCTCTTCAACCCTATAGAGGCGCTTTCTCCATATGAAGGCGGTTATCGAAGAGTCTTTTTTTCTGTACACTTTAACAAGTTCACCAATGAGCCTTGACATTGCGCAAACTCCAAAGAGGGACGTCATAATTATAGCAGAACTTATGTTCTATTGTCAAGAGAGTTTTTCTGGTAATCAGCGTTGCTCCGTGGGCGGAAGTTGTTATATAAAGGGCTCGGCAGAGTCTGCCCTAGGCGGAGATGAGGTAGATAAATAATCCCCTTACTATGCTAAAATAAGCTATCATTCTGAATGCAACGAAGTGGAATGAAGAAGCTGGGATTCTTCGCGGAGTTTACCCTGAGCGAGATTCTTCGGTCGCTTTGCTCCCTCAGAATGACAAGAAGCGAAGGGCTCAGAATGATAGAGGAGATAGACATTATTTCTATTACTGGAAAGCGGGTAAGTATACCATCTGAGGAGCTTTGCCAATGATTCCCGTTAAGCTATCAATGCGCAATTTTATGTGCTACCGGGATAATGTGCCACCACTCCATTTTGATGGTATTCACACCGCCTGCATCTGTGGCGATAATGGCAATGGTAAATCGGCTCTGATTGATGCCATAACTTGGGCACTATGGGGGCGAACTAGAGCCAAGAGTGATGATGACCTCATTCACTTAGGTCATACTGAAATGGAGGTAGAGTTTGACTTTACCGTAGAGCAACAATTATATCGTGTCATACGCAAGCACTCTAAACCTAAACGACGGGGGCGTTCCGGACAAAGTATACTAGAATTTCAGATAGCTACGGAAGATGGCTTCAGGTCAATTACGGGCGATAGCATAACTCAAACCAATCAGAGAATTATCAGTATTCTACATATGGACTACCCTACTTTCATTAACAGTGCCTTCCTGCTACAGGGTCATGCTGATGAGTTTACTATCAAGCGTCCAACCGAGCGCAAGCAAGTTCTAGCTGATATTCTCGGTCTGGATATTTATGATGAACTTGAGGGGCAGGCTAAAGAGAGGGCTAATCAGCAAGAAGCGGAAAAGGCACAACTCCAGAGTGCTATCAAAGACATCATTGATGAACTCGTCCAAAAGCCAGCCTATGAAGCTGAGTTTGAACAAGCACAGAGTGAACTATCTCGCATAGAGAAAGTAACCAATGAGCAAGAATCCAGACTTAACGACCTCAGGAGGGAAAAGGAATCCCTGGAAAATAAAAAGCGTCAATTAATTGAGCTAGAGGAGCGTATAACCAAAACATTGAGAGACCTAGAGCGCTGGGACCACCAGCTCGAACAACATCACTCCAAGCTTAAGGAATATGAAGAGCTAATAGCCCAGCGTTCCACCATCGAAAAAAGCTATGCTCAGTTTAGTTTAGCCAAGAAATTGAGGGACGAACTTGACCATAAGTTTAGACTAGTTACCACTCTAAACGAGCGTAAGCATCATCTAGAGATGACCATTGTCCAGGCTGGGGAAGCCCTACTCAATGACCATGCCGTAGCTCAAAGCAGAATCAGGGAACTAGAAATGAAGTCACAAAAGCTACCTCGGCTTAAAAATGAATTACAGCAAATACTGGTTCAACAAAACCAGTTAGCCGAAGAAGAAGAAATGCTACACCGGAAAAGACAACAAAGCCAAGAGCTTCGAACCAAGGTCCATTATCTGGAATCCAACCAAACTCAGCTAGGACAGGAAATGGAGGCGATAGAAGAGAAGCTCAACCTCCTGTTAACCCAGAGTGATGCTAAATGCCCCCTCTGTGAGACAGAGTTGGGTACAGAAGGACGTCAGCGAATTGAAACAAAATACGCAAAAGATAAGCAGGTCAAATCTGACTCCCTAAAGTCAAATCAAGCCGAGCTAGCTGACGAGAAAGCGAATCTTGGGACGCTAGAAAGTGAAGTGTTCCAGCTAGAAGCAAGGCTTAATCAGGATAAAGCTTCAGCACAAAGTAAAGCCAGTGTCCGTAGCCAACAGATAACCGAAGCCGAAGAGGCGGCTAACCGGCTAAATGAGGAAAGGAAAACAGTGGCTGATATTGAACAGCACCTCGCTAGCAAAGATTTTGCCATTGCTGAGCAAGAAGCACTCGGGGAGCTTGAAGGGGAACTTACTAGGCTTGACTATGATTCACAGCAGCACGAACAGGTACGCCAGCACTTATCTGAGCTAGAACAATATGAAGGTTTAAAGCGGAAGCTGGAAGAAGCCGATAGGCTCATTATTCAGCAAAAAGAGGCTGCTTTTAGAGCTGAGGAAGCCATTCAGGAACTGCGCCACAATCTGGAGATTGATAATCAAAAAAGGCAGGACTTGAGCCAAGAACTCAATTTACTGCCACAATTACTCAGTGATTTAACCCAGGCTGAAACTGAACACGAGGCGTTATCGGCACAATATAAGCAAGCCCAGCAGGTGAAGTGGAGTGTAAATGAAAGATTACAGCGCTGCTCCGAGTTGGAGATAAAAAAGAAGAAAAAGGAAAGGCTATTGGCTCAAGTCTCAAAGCAGGAGAAAATTTATAGAGACTTAGCCCAAGCCTTCGGTAAAAAGGGGATTCAGGCTTGGCTTATTGAAATGGCACTCCCCGAGATTGAAGCTGAAACCAACAGGCTACTAAGCAGGATGACCGATAACAGAATGCATGTAAAAATTGAAACACAGCGGGAAACGAAAAAAGGAGACCTACTAGAAACCCTGGATATCAATATCTCTGATGAGCTGGGAACGCGAAAATACGAAATGTTCAGTGGTGGTGAAGCCTTCCGCATTAACTTTACTATCCGGATTGCCCTGTCCAAGCTACTAGCCAGGCGGGCTGGGGCACCACTGCCAACCTTAGTCATTGATGAAGGCTTTGGCACTCAAGATAGTGTCGGCATAGAGAAACTTAAAGAGGCGATAAATTCTATTCAAGATGACTTTAACAAGATACTGGTTATCACCCATATTGAGGAGGTTAGGGACGCCTTCCCCACCCGTATTGACGTAATCAAAACCGCCCAAGGCTCAACGGTTGAAGTGAGATAATTCATAAACCCAGTTCGGCAGCAATCCCTTGCATTGCCACTAATCCTAGCTCGATAAACTCGTCAAGCTCAAACCCAATTTCACTACACAGGGAGATTTGCTCCCTACTCACCCCGGCGGCAAAGCTCTTCTCCTTGAACTTCTTCCTCACCGACTTAGCCACAAGACCAGCCAATTTTTTATCGGGGCGAACCAAGGCAGCAGAAGTAATTAAGCCAGTTAGCGGGTCAGCACAAAATAGAGCCTTATCCAGCATCGTCTCCCTGGGAATTCCATGCTTCTCATTATGACACAAAATAGCATGAGCCATAGCTTCACTAGCTCCCATCTCCCTAGCCAGGTCAGCCCCCAGCTTACTATGTATGTTCATATCTCCCTCGGTAAGTTCCATATCAATATCATGCAACAGCCCAGTAAGCCCCCACTCCTCCTCATCCTGACCAAGGTGCCTGGCTAGAGCCCGCATAATGGCTTCAGTAGCCAGCATATGCTTTATCAGATTTTTATTCTCCACATTAGCTTTAATAGATTCGAGAGCTTCTTCTCGGGTCATTCTCCTCTCCTTTACTGGCAAGCAGAAATGGTCAACCGGTCAAAGCATACTCCATATCTTCATCTTTATGCAACACCCTACCTAAATACTGACCAGTGGCTGAAGAACTCTCCTGAACTATCTCCTCAGGTATACCTGTAGCTACAACATAGCCACCATTGTCACCAGCTCCTGGTCCGAGGTCAATAATCCAGTCGGCATTCTTTATCACATCCAGGTGATGCTCAATAACAATCACCGTATTGCCAGTGTCAACCAGCCGCTGTAGCACCCGGAGTAGTGCCGCCACATCATCGAAGGAGAGACCAGTAGTCGGTTCGTCAAGAATATATAATGTTCTACCCGTTGACCTCCGCGATAATTCAGTGGCAAGCTTCACCCTCTGCGCCTCTCCCCCAGATAGGGTAGGCGCCGGCTGACCTAACCGAATATAGCCTAGCCCCACATCTCGCAATGTTTCCAGCTTACTCCTTATTCTGGGGAAATTATCAAATAAAGCTAGGGATTGCTCCACAGTCATATCTAATACCTCAGCTATGTTCTTGTCCTTAAATCTAATCTCCAGTGCCTCACGGTTATAGCGCTGACCCTTACAAACTTCGCAGGGAACAGTTACATCAGGCAAGAATTGCATCTCAATCTGAATAAATCCCTCACCACGACAGGCTTCACAACGCCCACCCTTAACATTAAACGAGAATCGACCTGGAGCATAACCTCTCATTCTAGCTTCAGGAACAGTGGCAAAAAGTTCTCGAATAGGGGTGAAGGTACCGGTATAGGTAGCTGGATTACTGCGAGGGGTGCGCCCAATAGGTGACTGGTCGATATTGATTACCTTGTCTATATACTCCACACCAATGATGCTATCACAGTCGCCAGGTCTCTCCCTTGACCGGTAAAATAACTGTGCCAGTTTCTTATACATAATCTCATCAATAAGGGTGCTCTTGCCACTACCAGAAACGCCGGTAATACAAACAAACTTACCCAGAGGGATATGGACATCTATATTTTTAAGGTTGTTCTGCCTGGCCCCCTTTATTACTATCTCCTCGCCTGAGCCAAGGCGACGCTTTTGTGGCAAAGGAATTTGCCTCACACCACTAAGGTACTGACCGGTTATTGACTCCTTTGAGTTCATAATATCATTTAGTATTCCAGTGGCAACAATCCAGCCACCATGCTCCCCAGCCCCGGGTCCCATATCAATAATGTGGTCGGCCGCTCGCATCATGGCTTCATCATGCTCCACAA
>CAZMJZ010000009.1:0-21206 GCA_964566845.1 uncultured Dehalococcoidales bacterium
CACCCAATTGCTTCTATTATCCATACTACCACTTTTTAAAGATACAAGGGGGTAAAGGGGGTGAGGTTGTAAAAGAATGGAAAAGCTTAACAACACTTTGGGCAATGCAAAATGTGCCGAACCAAGCCAAAAGAACCTAACCCCGTCGGATATGCTTACACTCTCTGAGAGTCGGAGAAATGCACCTGTTGGTGGGACAATGCTAGAAGGTTTAGCTAAAAATTTCGTTAGAGAATTCTTGCCTGCATGATTTGAGATAAAGAGTGGCTTAGTGTTTAACCCCAAAAACAAGAAGATGAGCCCCCAGATTGATGGTATTATTTATTCGGGTGTCTCCTTGCTAGAATATACTTATGCATTGATTGAAGAAAAAGAGCTAGTAAGGACAATTATTGAGGTAAAGATATGACTTTGATAACTTCGTTTCAAAATTGATAGAATGAATAAGAAACCTCAGTTAATTAAGGAATATGGCTGAATGAATCAATATGACTACATTATAGTTGGCAGTGGCATTGCCGGGCTTTACACCGCCCTGTTGGCGAAGGGGCAGGGGACTGTGCTCATTATAACCAAGGGCAGTATTGATGACTGCAATACTAAACATGCCCAGGGGGGAATTGCTGCTGCCATAAGTAAGAATGACTCTCCTGAGCTTCACTTTAAAGATACCATAGCCGCTGGAGACGGTTTGTGTGATGAAGAAGCAGTGCGTATCTTGGTAAACGAAGCCCCAGACCGCATCACCGACCTGGTCAATTTTGGAGTGCCTTTTGACACTATTGACGGAGAGATTGCCCTTACCATGGAGGCAGCTCACAGTATACCCCGTATACTTCATGCTGGAGGTGATGCTACTGGTGAGCATATTGAAGTTACTCTAAGTAAGCAGGTTCGCTCATCCAAAATCCGGGTGCTTGAAGAGTGCCTGGCTACCGAGGTTCTGGTAGAGAAGAAGATAGTTAAGGGAATAAAAGCCCTTGATTGCCGCACCGGCTCCATTGAGGAATTCAGATGCCGCTACCTGATTCTAGCTACCGGGGGCGCTGGACAGCTATTCAAATTCAATACTAACTCGGACATAGCCACCGGTGATGGTATAGCCTTAGCCTATAACGCCGGAGCAGAGATAGCGGACTTGGAGTTTTTCCAGTTCCATCCCACTGCTCTACGCTTGCCCGGGGTAACCCCGTTTCTTATATCTGAAGCGGTCAGGGGTGAGGGAGGAATACTTCGCAATATAGATGGCTATCGCTTCATGCCTGACTATTCATCGGAGGCTGACTTGGCACCACGAGATGTAGTAGCTCGCAGCATTCTATACGAGATGGAAAAAACCGGCTCAGACCGGGTTTGTATTGATGTTACTCATCTACCACCCCATGTTATTACCACCCGGTTTCCCCATATATATCGCTTCTGCCTGGACCACGGTCGTGACATTACTAAAGGTACAATAGCGGTAGCACCGGCAGCCCATTACATGATGGGTGGCATCAAGACCAATAGCTGGGGAGAAACCAATATTGCTGGACTATTTGCTACTGGTGAAACCGCCTGCACCGGAGTCCACGGAGCAAATCGTCTAGCCTCAAACTCAATGCTTGAAGTGCTTGTATTTAGTAAGAGAATCATGGAAAAGACCAGAAAGATAACTGCTATCGAGCCCCCTATTATCAGTGAAGGTGCGGAAATTCACTATTCGCTGAGCCAGGGGGAAATTTCTGAAGTCCTTCCCCCACCCAGCCTTTCTGCTCTGCAACAACTGCTCTGGGATGATGTAGGTATTATCCGCAACAAGGAAGGGTTGACCAAATCAGCAGATATCTTAGCTGCCTGGCAAAGGTCGTTACCTCAGCCTACAGACCGCCCTTCTTATGAATTAAATAATCTGGTACTGACTGGTCGGTTAGTAAGTGAGGCAGCCCTTATTAGAGAAGAGAGCCGCGGCGCCCACTTCCGCTCCGACTTCCCCCATGGCTCACCCCAATGGCAACGCCATATCGCATTCACCCAATAAGACCGCATCTCAAAGATTGGGAGATGTTATGTCCTATGCTTTTATGAAGATTCTAGAACCGGCTCCTAAAAGATGCGATGCCGGGATTGACAACCAGGTGCTATGGACACATTATTATTGACCAGAGTAATGAGGGAGTATGATACCTCATCGCGAGTTGAAATGGGAAATCCCAATTATATGTCATTTATAGATTTTTCTAGAAACCAAATTAGGAAATTGTTGACTAAAGAGAACAATATGATACTTGAAAATAAGATTCCTTCTTACGAGAGCCTTGAAAAGAAGTTTCAAGATATAGGTGAATTTGGACTTTATCTTCATATCCCTTTCTGCAAACAAATATGTCCTTACTGCCCATACAACAAGGAGATTTATCAACCTGAGGTAGCAGAAATGTATACAAGAGCTGTCAAAAAGGAAATTGACTTCTATTCTGATCTTTTTGGTGATAAACCTGTGACTTCTTTTTATATTGGTGGCGGAACACCTACAACAATGCTTTATAGTGGTCTTGACAAGATTTTAGAACATATCTTTAAAAATTTTACTATGAAGTGTGATATACATATGGAGAGTCATCCTAATGATTTGAGCTTAGATAATCTCAACACTATAAAATCTCTTAACATAGAAAATCTAAGTACTGGAGTAGAAGCTCTACAAGACAAATACCTAAAAATCCTTAATAGACCATACAATACAAAAGAAGTAAAGGCAGCAGTTGAAAGGGCTGTCAATAAAGGATTCACATGTTTCAATGTGGACTTCATTTTTGCTTTACCCAATCAGACTTATAGTGAGATAGAGCAGGCAGGTCATGAGTTGGTCGAGATGGGTGTTGACCAAGTTGCAGCTTATCCTCTTTTCAACTTTCCTTACACCAAAATGGGAGAGTCTGCTAAGCAAAGTAACTACAACACATTAAATATCTTTAAGAGAAGAAATATGCTTCATATCCTAGAGGATATATTTTATGATGAAAAACTTGAAAGAACGTCTGTTTGGGCATTCACTAAAGAAGGGATTCCAAAGTATTGTTCTGTGACAGTGCCCCTTTATGTTGGTCTTGGTGCAAGTGGAGGCTCTTACTTGAAAGATATTTTCTACCTCAACACCTTTAATGTTGCTGAATACATAAAGAGACTTGAAAATGGAAGAATGCCCATTGCCTTATCACTAGATTTGTCAGAAAGCATGCAGATGGCATGGTGGTTTTACTGGAGAGTCTATGAGACAAGGTTTAAGAGAAGTGATTTCAAGAAAAGATTTGGAAAGGAGTTCAATGAAATATATGGAAAATACATAAAGCTATTTTCTCTTTTTGGTTTAATAAAGAAGGATGACGGAAACGAGGTAACCCTTTCTAGCAAAGGTACTTTTTGGCTGCATGCACTTGAAGATTTGTTTTCAATAGATTACATTAGCAAACTATGGGGAACTTCAAAGCAAGAACCTTGGCCAGAGAAGGTTGTTTTGTAAGTTTTACAATAACTTAATTAGCAATGTTTAGACTTCCAACAGAATACTTACCACAGGCTTAGATTACTTGCAAGAACTTCGAGCTTCAACGAAGGGAGTTTAAGAGGGGCTTCGCCCCTCTTAATAAAAATCCTACCCCTCTCCTTTGAAGGAGAGGGGTATACAGGGGGTGAGGTAGATAGATAATTTCCAACCATCTGAGGAACAGATTGATAACATCATAGACCTGGCTCTAGCTGAAGATATTAGCCACGGTGATATTACCACCGAGGCATTAATACCACCTGACCTTCAAGGGAAAGCATCCATATTGGTCAAGGCAAGGGGAATGCTGGCTGGTAGTGATGTAGCCAAGATGGTGTTTCTAAAGGTTAACCCATCACTTAAGGTTGAGGTGCTTATTCAGGATGGAGCCGAGGTTAAACCCGGAGATATAGTAGCCACTATTTCCGGCAGTGTAGCCAGTATTTTTAAAGCAGAGCGGGTGGCTCTCAACTTTCTACAGAGGTTGAGTGGTATCGCCTCACAGACAGCCAAATATGTAGCCAAAACACACGGATTTGTGCTCAATATTACTGATACTCGTAAAACCACTCCCGGTCTCAGACTACTTGAAAAATATGCAGTGCGTATGGGTGGTGGACAAAACCACCGATTTCACCTGGGTGATGGTATCCTAATTAAGGATAACCATCTAGCCGCGTTATATGCCCTGGGTATGAGCTTAAGGGATATTATAGCCAAGGCTAAACAGAATGCCCCTCAGGGGTTTAAGGTTGAGATAGAGGTCAATACTGTCAAGGAAGCCCTGGATGCTGCTGAAGCCGGGGTTGATATAATCATGCTGGATAATATGAGCCCTGATGAAATGCGCCGCATAGTAAGCTTAGTCTCAGGTCGTGTTAAGATTGAAGCCTCAGGAGGGATTACCCTGGAGAATATCCCCGCTATAGCTATGGCAGGGGTTGATACTATCTCTATCGGTGCCCTCACCCACTCTACAAAAGCCCTCGACATTAGCCTTGAGCTTTAACCATAATCGTTCAAGTTACTCTGGTTCACATTTTGTGGAGTTAGCCCTTGAGCTCTAAGTAGCAGCATAGCAACTAAAATACAGTTGGTTGTGCCGTCAGCAATTACTTGCCCTATGAGTGCTGCAAATCACTAAGTAGAAAACGGTACCGAACAAAGTATATCACTTATAGTGCGTGGTGTGGTATTAGATGTGGAACAAGAGAATGGGGCTTTTCCTGTCCATGGGCTTCCATCAACCTATCATCGCTCATAACCTTGCGGGGGTCACCGTCGGCGACGATGCACCCACCATCTATTAGCACGACTCGGTTGCATACCTCCAAGACGAGTTCTAAATCGTGAGAAGCGATAAGTAGGGTCTCCTTTGATGCTTGCAGAAGACGAATAAGACGACGCCTAGAACGGATGTCGAGGTTGGCGCTTGGTTCGTCATAGATGAGCAATCGAGGACGCATCGCAAGTACACCTGCAATAGAGACCATACGCTTCTCCCCTTCCGAGAGATGGTGTGCTGGTCGGTCAGCAAGTTCGGCCGCACCCACCACTGAGAGTGCCTCCGTTACCCTCACTTCAATTTCTCCTTTTGATAGTCCCATATTCTGAGGGCCGAAGGCAACGTCGTCCCATACCGACGGACAAAACAGTTGATCGTCTGGATTCTGAAAGACTAGAGCGACATCGGGACGAAAGTGCCCATTCACGACTGGCTTACCTAAGACAACTATCTCCCCGGCAGACGGCTTTAGTACACCGCATACCCCCAGAAAAAAAGTGGTCTTACCAGCCCCATTAGGACCAATAAGTCCAACCCGCTCTCCCGGCATCACCTTGAGACTCATGTCCTGTAAAACGTCGGGTCTGTCTGGGTAGGAGAGCCATAATCCAGAAACGGTGAGCGCAGGTTTGAGCAACTCTTCTGATAACATTGTTACATCTAATCTTTTATTACGCATATTCGAGTCATTGTAGCAAAGCGGCTACCCCGTGTCCATAAAGAATGTCCCCGACGATGAACCCAACTGCGGTCAGAAGAAAAACACCGAGGGTAATTACATCGCGGGAATGGGCTTGAAATTCGCCTCTAGCAGGTGGGGCATGACCATAGCCTCTCAGAATCATTGCTTTGTATACCCACTCAGAACGCTCGTAACTACGCACCAGGATGCTACCGCTCAGCCAGGCCGCAATACTAAGGGCACGAATATTTAAGCCGCGCTTGTCAAATCCCCGGAGGCTCATTGACATCTGCATTTTCTGCAGGTCACTGCCAATCTCGTGTAGGTAGCGGAAGGAGAGAAGCACAATATCAGCTAGGATGGAAGGTAGACCTAATGCCCGCATCGCTTTAATGGTAGTCAGGAAGGGAGCAGTACCGAAGAGAATCAAGCCAATCGTCAGGATAGATATAAACCTAGTAGCTATCAAAAGTACAGCAATAAGTCCCTCCTGCCGCAAATCTAGGGGGCCAATGCTCATGATGATGGTCTGACCTGAAACAAAAGGTAAGATGAGAACTACTACCAGGAGAAAAAAGGAAGGGTAACGTAATCGTCTTATTATGAAGGAGACTGGTAGCTTAGAAATAATGTAGATAGTGGTAGTAACCACTACCATTGCCAGTAGCATACGCAAGTCTCGGATAAAGGAGAAAGCGAAGATTAAGACCATAAGTCCAATTAGTTTGCACCGTGGGTCCCAGCGGTGTAACAGTGAGCCGAAGTCAGAATATTCATCTACTATTCCAAGCTTCATACGCCATCCAAAATTCTTGGTCGTACCCGCTGAAGAAAGACAGCTAATAGCGAGGTTATGAAACCCTCGATAGCTATCAATGGCAGGTGGGCTATAGCTAGTGTATAGATTGCTGCCCGCTCAGTGCCGACATCCAGGTCAGCCGGTATGTTAGTCAGCAGAATTACTACAAACATAGATACCGACATCGCGACGGCAATAGCACCGGATATAAATCCAAAAACGCCTGTCTTCCACCGGCTCTCTTTGTTACCGAATCTACGGAGACGGAATATGTAGTGGGCTATTATTGCCGGTAATCCCATTATCATAGCGTTTACTCCAAGTGTGGTCAGTCCGCCATGCTGGAACATCACCGCCTGAAAGAATAGGCCAATGAGAATAGCCGGGAAGGCAAAATAACCCAGAATAGCTCCCAAGAGGCCGTTTAACACAAGATGAACGCTCGTAGGTGGCACCGGTATGTGTATCCAGGAGACCACAAAGAAAGCTGCCGTTAGTAGAGAAGTCTTGGGAATGTCCTGACGAGAGTTCTCCTTCTTATTAATTTTGCGAACTGAGTACCATGTGACCGCAGCAGTGGCAGCATACCCAGCAGCAGTTACGGGGACAGGGAGAATGCCATCGGGGATATGCATCAGGCTCTCCTCCTTCGTGAGAAATAGAGCGCTGTGCCAACACTACCCCAGATAAAGCAAGCCGCCATAAGTATAATCTGAATGGCAGTATAGCCACCGGTGCCACTCGTCGCTACCATATCTTCACCGATAGGAATATGGACGATATCGCCGTGACCTGCCTGGCGTACCTGAATATCCCAGGTGCCTGGTTTGGAAGTATCGGGTACGAAGCTAAAGCGACCTTCATCATCACAGACCCCCGTTAACCAGGGAGTGAAAAGGTCATCAGGCGCATAGACTGTAAATTGGGCACCAGCCATCGGTTCACCGTTATCATAAGCGGCAACAAGCTCAATCGTCATGTCAACCGTATATTTAATTTTGGCACCGTGGGCAAAGGCTGTTATCGGCAGTCCTAGACCAACGATAAGAACCAAAATTAGGCAGGTGATAAGTTTCCACTTCGTATGCATAATTATGACCTCCTACCCAGGGGGGCTCCGCCACGGTTGTGGCAAACCCCCAATATTAAGTCCAACTGGACTAGTGGTAGTGACAATGGCCCTCACCGACATGACCCAGAGTGGGCAGAATATCTACCAGCATCTGGTAGTCCCCTGACGAGAGCTTGGATTGAAGTTCGGCCATATCCACATCCAGCCTGCCACCTTCGGCAATACCAGCAAAACACTCAAATCCCACAGCACTAACATTAAGGCCGTCATCCATCGGTGTCTCAATATCACCAAAGATGTGGTCAAAGTGGAAAGTTATCTCTACATCTGCCGTACCGCCCTCCTCTACCATGCCTTTGCGTTTGTCACCCACATATTCACCACACGAGTATTGATATTCTTCATCGACCTTGATACTGAAATTAATGCTCTGACTATCTTTCTCAGCCGTCCCAACAATGACCAAGCTATAGCCAACAGCCGGCTCCGAGGTGGCTTTGACCATCTTCCACGAGATGGCATTGTAATGGCCAACAGCAGTATTTGTCACTTCACCTACCAGGATCGGTGAAGCGTCTTCTCCACCCTCTGCCAGGTCGACAGTATATACCTTGTCAAGGCTGACCTTGACATCACATTTCATATCGTTATCCGAATGTGGGTCATACGGGGGAGCAGTCTGACAAGCAGTAACATCGGCCAGAGTAATGTACACATGAGCGAAGTCAATACTCCAGCCATCTTTAGAAATAAAGCCCTGTCGGACAAAGTCCTCACCATTGGCATTAAACTGCAGTGTCCCTACCTCACCACCACCGCAACTGACGAGCATGATACTAACAACAAACAACACAGTAATAACCAAACCAATTATTCGTTTTCTCATAAAAATCCTCCTACATAAATTTCCTAAAAAGATTCGACCCCATTTTTCTACATCGGTTAGACTTTTAGCACAGAGTAGACATTCAAACAATTCTTAATAAAAGAGCAACCTGTTCCTTTACTAAACCATTTAATCTATATCTCCTGCGTCACCTTCTTTCCTAATATCTGTCTAAAGAATTTACGCATATTGATATAATTGCAATTACATGCAACACAAACTAAAAAACTTTTATTTATTCACTGCGTATCTCCTCCAATCATCTAAATCTTCAAGGAAGATGCTATGGGTCATGAAATTAATCTCCCTGATATCCGCCCCTATTTCCCTTTGCTCTCCGAAAAGCGTCGTTAACAAGAGCTTCTCTCCCTTAACTTGTAAAGAGGCAACCTCCTCCATCAGAAGCTCCCTCTCACCATTTCTATCAATATATGCCTTAGATAAACACATTTCGCTCCTTTCATAGACTAGTCCCCTGACCGATTCCGGTATCAACTAAATTAAAAGGAACAGCTAACCGTCACAACCCCTTTTCCTCTAACCCCCTTAGAGCTCGAGATAAGGATTCACTTGCTTTATCCATATCCTGAGCTGCCTGTAACATCTCTTCATAGGCTTGGGTTTCCCCAAATACCTTTGCCTTACCTGCCCATTCTCTAAACTCTTGGCTATGCTCTTTATTATGTTCCACCCAATAATTTAGCAGAGTCTTGAGCTTCGCTCTTTCATCGTCGTCCATAATACCTCCTTTAATTCTGATGCAATCTATTGCAGATGCAATGGAATGCAACAATAATTCAAAAAAATTACTTACTGCAATTTACACAGCGACCGAAAATAGCCATATGCTCCAGGTCAGCGATAAATTTATATTCACGAAGTAAAGCATCCTTAACCGGAACCATCACTGATTCGTCAAGGTCAATTATAGTACCACACTCTTTGCAAACCAGGTGATGGTGATGCCCTTTATTGGCAGGATGGTATTTAACCCTGCCTTCCCCAAAGTCGGTCTCGGTTACCAGCCCAAGTTGTTTCAGTAGTTCCAGAGTGCGGTAAACGGTTGAGATGTTAACATTGGGGTATTTGGCTATCACCTGGGTATAGATTTCCTCAGCACTAACATGGTCATCACTATTTTCAATAGCTGATAGAATCATCACCCGCTGAGGTGTCAGCCGATATCCCAATTCGCTTAGTTTACTACCTATACCACCGGGTTTGTTCATTTTAGTAGATTATACCAAAAAAAATAAGCTACTACAACCACATGCAATTGCATGGAGTTTCAATTAAAATTTATTTTAAAATTTACCCCCGACTATTCAATAGTATGGTTACTGGCCCATCATTATGAATTTCTACCTGCATATATTGCTGGAAACGTCCAGTTTCCACCTTTAGCCCGGTAGCGTTAGCCTGCTCCAAAAACTGCTCAAATAACTCTTTGGCTTGGGCTGGCGGTGCTGCTTCAATAAAATCAGGACGACGCCCTTTCCTGGTTTCAGCCAACAGGGTAAACTGGCTTACCACCAATAGTTCACCTCTTATATCTAGAGCCGAAAGGTTAAACTTACCCCCTTCATCAGAAAAAAGGCGCAGGTTGACAATCTTTTGTGCCAAATACTGCGCATCCTTTTCTGTGTCCCCCCTAGCTACTCCGATAAAGACCACCACCCCCTGACCTATCCTACCCACTACCTCATTGCCAACACTAACCGAGGCTTTAGTAACTCGCTGCAACAGCGCCTTCACACTCTACTTCTCCCTTTATTTCCCCTTGTTTTGTGCTTTCCTCCTAGCTTGCTCAATAGGGCTACTTTTACTATCATATGTAATACGATTATCTTTACTACGATTATCTGTAGAATGCTTTTCTGTAGCACTATTAGCTGTACTACGATTATCTGTAGAATAAAAGCCACTCCCTTTAAAAATAACAGGATTAGAGTGAAGGATGCGGCGAGCCTTTCCCTGACATTTAGGGCATATAGCTACCGGCTCATCATCAAACCCCTGCCTCCTGTCAAATCGAAATTGGCAAAGACTACACTCATATTCATAGACAGGCACTGATTCACCTCACAAAATTTTTTCTACAGCCCATTTTACAGTAATGTCCCTATTAAGGCAACCTCAACCAACGCCGCATAAATTTTAATTTATTATATTAATCTTGGAGACATTATAGTGAAGTGTATGCTAGAATCGCCTAGGATTACTTTTATGTTCCCTTTCTTACTGAGTGTGGTCGTAATTTCATTATCAGGGGTAATGATGCCCGGTCCTATGTTTGCCGTGACTGTAGCTAAAAGCTACAAATCCCAATTTGCTGGCGTGCAGATAGCCTTGGGACATGCTGTAGTAGAAATCCCCCTGATATTGCTTATATACTTTGGTCTTGCTCAATTCTTCCAGCTTGAGATAGTAAGGCTCGTTCTAAATCTGGTCGGTGGGGCTATGATAATCTGGCTCGGTGTAGATATGTTCCGGGCAAGGGCTGGGGTAGTAGAAAAGGGCAAGGACTTAGCCTATAACGCAGTTGTTGCCGGAGTAGTTACTAGCCTCTTCAATCCATTTTTTATCCTATGGTGGGCAACTATAGGCAGTATGCTTATAATGAACTCCCTAAATTTTGGCTTGACCGGGTTTGTTTTATTTATTCCTGTCCACTGGCTATGCGATTTGATATGGCTCTCATTTATTTCAATTCTTATTTATCGAACTCAATCGCTCTGGGGAAGAAAATTTCATGAGGGACTGTTTATTATTTGCAGCCTGCTCCTTATCGGATTTGGAGTCTGGTTTCTGTCTCTAGGTATCCAATTGGCAGTTCAGGCTTTGGGTTAATTTTGCAAAGGGGAGATATGTTGAAGTAGGTCTCGCTTGCGTTGACTACAGGAAACAGAGCACTAGTCGCACTCCGTACTATATGGTTCAATATGAATAGTGACACTGGTATGTTGCAGCCTATTTTCTATGTCCTGCTCCAAACGGTCGGTTACATGGTGCGCTTCTTCTACGCTAACATTCTTAGGCATTATTAGATGAAATTCAATGAAGCGCTGGTTTCCTGCCCTACGAGTACGCAGTTTATGGAAACCTACTATCTCACCACCACACTCCATAATACAAGTTCTTATTTTATCCTCCTCCGCTTGAGGCAACCTAACATCAATCAGCCCTCCAAATGACTTTTTCAATATATCATAAGCCGTTTTTAAGATGACCAAGGCTACTACCAGTGCCACGATAGGGTCAAGAATACTAAATCCGGTAAAACGTACAGCCACCAATCCCACCAGTACCCCCACCGCAGAGTAGACATCGGTAGTGATATTACGCGCATTTGCCTCTAGTGCTGTTGAACCTGTATCCTTTGATACCTTGAGCAAGTGACGAGAAAGGAAAATGCTAGCTATTATAGAAACCAGCATTACCCCTATACCAGCTTCAGTCAGCTCTAGTGTTACTCCGTTTACTATTCGGCTTATTGCTGAATAGATTATCAAACCACCAACAGCAAGAATCAGTACCGCCTGGAATATGGCTGCAATATCCTCTACTTTGCCGTGACCAAAGGGGTGCTCTTCATCGGCAGGCTTGGCTGCTATACCCACAGCAAAGAAAGTGATTACCACAGCAAACAGGTCAAAGAAACTATCCGCTGCCTGAGCAAAAATGCTAATGCTTCCGGTTATTATCGCTACTGCTACCTTGAGCACAGTCAGCCCGATTATAACTATAAGGGAAAGCTTAACCGCACCACTTGTGGTAGAAAACATCACCCATTACCCACCCTTAGCTTTAGCTATGGGTATCCACTGAATAAATCTTCCCCACTCACCTCTCTCCCAAATTAGCAGCAACTGAGGGGCGATAAAGAGTGAGCTATAAGTTCCAGCAACGATGCCAATAAGTAACACCACAGCGAAATTCTGGATTGATGCCCCCACAAAAAGCAACAAGGCTAAGACCACGATGAGAGTGGTCAGGCTGGTATTCAATGAACGGCTCAAGGTTTCCACCAGGCTGTTATTAACTACAACCTCAAAGTTGGAGCTTACGCCCTTAGTCAGATTCTCTCGTATTCTATCAAAAATGACGACGGTATTATTTACACTATAGCCAATAACAGCTAATACGCCAGTGATAAACATTAAATTGATTTCCCAGTCCAGTATCCCACCGAGGATGGAAAAAATCCCCATTACAACCAGCACATCATGCAACAGGGCTATAATGGCACAGGTGCCATATCGGAAAGGTTTCGGCATCCGACGAAATGCCCAGGTAACATAAAGCAATATGCCGACAGCAGCCCCGAGTACAGCCCAGAATGTATTCCATCCAGTTTCTGTAGCTATCATAGGTGATACCGAATAAAACTCCGCTTCCTCCAGGCCGCCAAACTTGGCAATCAAGGCATCCTCTAAATTTATTTTTTCCTCAGTGCTCAGTGTGGCAGTACGAATGTAGAAGTCTCCCTCTCCAGTGCGCTGAACAATAGCACTTGTATAGCCCAAATTGGCTAATTCCTGTCTTAATTCATCATGGTCTACATTCTCTTCAAAGCTCAGTGTCATCATAGAACCGCTACTAAATTCAATCCCCAAGGCAAGACCAAAGGTTGCTAGAGAAATAATGCCAATAAGTATTACTACACCTGAGATAAGAAAAAACCAAAACCTTTTACCTGTAATATCAAACATTATCTTCTTCCTGAATATACACTAAATAGCGAAGTCCGCTGCGCCAGACTGGTGCCTACGAGTAGACGTAACAATGTCCGGGTAACCACAATAGCGCTAAACATACTTATAGCCACACCGATAAACAGGGTTAAGGCAAAGCCCATTACTGGGGCACTAGCCACAATATTACTACCTAACCAATAGAGAATGCCACAGACAATGAAGGTGGTTATATTACTATCCCTAATAGCTGTCCAGGCACGACTGAAGCCAGCTTCAATAGATGCCCCTAAAGTCCGTCCTGCCCTTAATTCTTCCTTCATCCGTTCAAAAATAAGCACATTGGCATCCACCGCCATACCTATAGATAGGACAAAACCGCCAATCCCAGCTAAGGTAAGGGTTACCGGTATCAATTTAAACAAGGCTAATACCAGTGTCCCATAAAAAATTAAAGCCACACTGGCTAAAGCTCCAGGCAGGCGGTAATAAACAATCATAAATAGCATAACCAATATTATGCCAATTATCCCCGCCTTAATACTCATATCAATGAAGCCAGCTCCCAGTGTAGCCGAGACCATCTCCTCATAGAGGGGCGGCTTCTGCAAAGGCATAGGTAAAGCACCAGATTCAAGCAGGTTGGCTAGATGATTCGCTTCCTCTATAGTAAAGCCACCAGGACTAGTAATCTCTCCACTACCATGATATGCTGGCTCTATAATCTGAGGGCTGGAAATGAGTACAGTATCCAAGAAAATGCCTAGGCGCCGCTCCACAGAATCGTCTGGTCTTGAATATAATCGCTTAGCAATATCATCAAAAATTATCCCCCCTTCCTCATTCCACACAATTCCAATCTTCATTGCGTAAGTGATACCAGCCCGTTCATCAGGACGAGGAGTAGCCTCAGATAAAAAACTACCAGTAAGTTGAGTGCCGTCATCTCCCCTGGCTGGTATCCAGGACAAAAGTACTTTTTCCTTTATCTGTTCATCTATCTGTTTCAACTCCTCAATATCAATAGGGTTACCTTCCTCATCTATATAACTAAGGTTACCCTCTTCATCCTTAATCAGAAAAGCTACGGGATTGCCGTTGTTATCAACAAATATGCGACTACCATCCTCACCTTTATCGAAAAAATCAGGGTCCTCGCTTTCCAGATAATCAGAAAGATAAACGGGATTACCATTATTCAACTCAACCTCTCTGAACTCAAGGAAACCAGTTTGCTCCACCAAATTCTTAGCGGCTTCAATATCGGTAAATCCAGGGAGTTGAACCAGAATCCGCTCACCCTCCTGCTTCTGGATTATAGGTTCGGTAACTCCATATTTATCAATCCGGCTTCGGATAGTATCCAGTGCCCTATCCATAGCCCTTGCCTTATACTCTCCAGTAGCTCCCTCAGGGAATTGCGCCTGATAGACCAAATGGCTACCACCGACAAGGTCAAGCCCGAGCCGTATTTGCTCCCTGCCAAACATAGGGTAGATAAGAGCACAAATGGCAAAGGCGAAGATAGCCAATATAACAAGAAAAACTAGCGTATTTTTTCTAGTCATATCTATTTGCACCCTTCCGCAGCTAGCCGGTTACGAATGTAAGTTAGAGCATCCTGCCTGGTAATTAGCTCACCAGCGGCTTGCGCCTCACGCACTGCTTCCAGAAGTTCTCCAATTTTAGGTCCCGGGCGCATGCCAAAAACATTGATTAAATCATGTCCATCAATTAGCTTAGGAGGACTGACCAAAGTCTCCTCCTGAAAACGCTGAGATAGTACATATTCTACCAGTTTAGCATGCTCTTTCCATTCATCTAGATTCAGCTGTGGACCTCTGGTGGCTAGGTGGTCAGCCAAGCTTAAAAATAGTATATCAATGCCAGCGTCTCCGGTATCACGAAAATAACGGTATATAGCCCGACGTGAGGGTAGCTCATTATGACTCATCTGCCCTGGGCGGAGGTGATGCCTCACCATAATTTCAACTAACCGCACTTCTTTACCACTAAACCTTAGCCTTTCCAGAATATTGACCGCTATGGCTGCCCCTTCGTTAGCATGCCCCAAAAAGCGCATCCGACCACCTTCGTCAATAGTCTTGGTCTGGGGTTTGGCAATATCATGAAGCAGAGCCGCTAGCTTGAGTAGCAACCTTCTGGTGCAAGTGCTGCTAACTCCTAGCTCAAAGTGGTCAGCTAGCACTCCTGACCACGGGACAACCGTCCTGACCTCATCATTGGCATATTCCCAATCACCTCGCTTAAGCACAAAGTCAGTAGCAACTACCGTCTGTATAGAATGGTTAAAAACATCCCAGAAATGTTCCTTGGGCTGGTTTACCCCTTTCGTTTGATTAAGATTTGGAATCATAGCCGTTAGTAAACCTAATTTATCCAGGTAAAACAAAAGCTCGCTTTGAGGGATAGCTAGGAGCCGAAGCAGTTCCTCTCTTATCCGTTCACCGGCTATATTGACTATAAGGTTACAGTAGCGTTGAATTAGACACTCGGTCTCACCATCAATACCAAAATCAAGCTCAGCAGCCAGGCGCACCGCCCGTAGCAAACGTGCCGGATCCACTTCAAAAGCTGTGTCTGTAACAGTACGAATTATACCCTGCTCAAGGTCACTCCAGCCATGAAACGGGTCTATAAGCCGGATAGCAGTATAATACTCTACTAACTCTCTGAGGTCAACTGCCATAGCATCTATGGTAAAATCACGCTGTGCCAGGTCTTGCCCAATGTTGCCTTTAAGTGTGGTGAAATCAAGCTTCCATTGACCTTCAGTTGCTCCATCAACAGGCAAAATTACTCTACCTACCCTATTTATTTCATCCAGCAGAACATATCTGCCACCAAAAGTAGTGGCTACCCTAGGAGCAACCTCTAGCGCATCGGCCGCTAGGGCTATATCAATATCAACCGTATCCCTTCCCAACAGCACATCACGCACAAACCCACCAACAAGATACGACCTTATACCTTGCTCATCGAGAAATTTATTTACCTTGCTTAATAGTAATAGCTCTCTAGGTTGAGCAAATAACTTTAAATTTTGCTTATCCACTAAAGCTAAACTATACTCTATAATTGACTCACTTATCAAGGGCTGGGGAATATGTAAGTTCCCTTTTTTAGTTGACAGCTTAATTCCCTTATGGTATAAACTTGAGCGGCAGCGTAGCTCAGTGGTAGAGCAGAGGACTCATAAGCCTTTGGTCGTGGGTTCAAATCCCTCCGCTGCCATTTTTTACATCTGGAGCATATTATCACTACAAAGAAAGTGATTAAAATTTCAACATCGGGCAAAGCTGACTTTGACCAGAAGTATCCTGCCAATGAGAGCGAACCTCTAAAAACCTTGGAGAAAAGAGCCCTAATTCATACCAGCGTCTGCAACCGCATATGTAGTTAATATTTGTTAGGAGAGACTTCCCCAGGCTGACCCTTGACGACTATTTAGGCAAATGTATCAATGATAACTAAGTCATTAAAATAATTACCAGTGGGAATTCCCCGTATGGACTAACGGTATGACGTGTCGTTATATCCTGATGCATAGGTCAATATACGTCTTTTACAGCTATAACACTCCAATTCTTTCTTACTCGTTAAGAAGCGCTCGCAGAAAATAAGCGGAATTATCGGCGGCTTGAAGGCTATCCGCCGCTTTTCTAAATTCGAGCACTATCTCACCCTCACCAATCTCCTCATAGACCATCTCTATTCGCTTTAACAAATCTTTTAATCCAAGTTGAAGCAATACTTCTACCTCAGAGAGAGTCGAAGACAGCTCACATTTTCTTGCCTCCAGTTGAGCGAGCTCCAGCTTTAAACCTTCCGCCGACGAGTTCGCAGATATGGGTATCTCTCTTCTAACATGGCCAAGCGAATTCAAATTAGCAAGCATTTCCTCGTTCTCTTTTCGTAACTTTTCCAGTTCCTCCTGCTGCTTTTCAGCCAACAGCCTATACTTCTGAAGCTCCTCCTTACATCTGTCCATCTCAATTTTTAATCCAGTTTCCTCTCTCATGTCAGCTTGCATGGAGTCCTGTTCCTGCTTAGCCGTTAATAGCAGTCCCTTAATGTCTTTTAACACATCCATGTCGGCGATTCTTCTTTTATGATTTTCCTGCTTCATGAGTAAGTAATTCCTTCGCCAAATTCTGATATTCCTCAGTTCCCGGAGACCTGGGAGCATAAAAGCTTATCGGCGCCTCGTGAACTGGTCCCTCAGCAAATTTTACGTGCTTGTATATGGTTGTGTTGAAGACAAGTTCATTAAAGGTCTCTTTTAGGCTATCAGAAACCTCTCTGCTTACCTTTGTCCTCCTGTCGTACATCGTCCTGAGAACACCCTCTATTTTGAGCTCAGCGTTCATTTCTTCCCTAACTAAGTTAATTATCTGCATAAGGTTTTTTATACCATAAAAAGTGAGAGGCTCACACTGCATAGGCACAATGACACTTTCAGCAGCTACTAACGCATTGACGGTAAGAATGCCCAATGTTGGCGGGCAGTCGATAAAGATAAAGTCAAAGTCATGCTTTACTGGACCCAATTTCTTGCTCAGAGCTTTCTCTCTCCCTATCTTCCCCGCCAGCTCCATATCCACCATGACAAGGTCAATGTGAGAGGGAACGATAAATAAGTTTAGGACTGGCCTTCTTTGTATCACATCCTTTACACCTACAGCGGGGTCTATTAAAACGTCGTGGGTAGATTTTCCAGCTTCCAATGGGTTGATGCCCAAGCTAAGGGTTAGAGAAGCCTGAGGGTCAAGGTCGATTAGGAGAACTGTCTTCCCCATATCACAAAGGCTTGCCCCTAAGTTTATGCAGGTGGTAGTCTTTCCTGTGCCACCTTTATGTTGGGCTACCGCAATAATCCTGCCCATTTCACTAGCTCTTCAACCATGTTTAGGTGACTACTCACCCAGTTTGTATCCTCACACGATAAAGTAGGAATCTTTCTATTATTATAACTGATAAAAGGAATATTTGTTAACAGCCGAGATTATTACCCTCATATATCTTTATGAATTGTCACGATTCCGGTTAATAACGATACTAGCCTATTAAATTAGTATCAGTTGAGCCTTCAAACTCCGAAGTTATTTGTCTATAATATCACTGAATGGACAAAACAAGCATTAAGCCAATCCTTGACTCGCTAGTTTGCGAGTATGGTAGTCGGGAGCAGCAATTATCCAGTAGCCCCCTATCGGTGCTAATTCAGACGATTATTTCTCAGAATACATCGGACGCAAACTCTAGACGGGCTTTCGAGTCTCTTCTAGCTTCTTATCATAGCTGGGAAGATGTAGCTGGTGCTAGCGTTGATGACATTGCCACTTCGATTAAAATTGGTGGGTTGGAAGAGATCAAAGCCAAACGCATCAAGGGAGCACTTGGCGAAATACAAAACAAGCGAGGCAAAATTGAGCTTAACTTCCTGATTAAACTTCCTCTAACCGAGGCTAGAGAGTGGCTGAAGCAATTGCCGGGAGTCGGCACCAAAACTGCTAACTGCGTATTGCTTTTCTCTTTAGGCAGACCTGCCTTACCTGTGGATACGCATGTCCTCCGAGTGTCAAAAAGGCTAGGGCTAATCCATTCTAAGACGTCTGTGGAGCAAGCCCATAAGCTTCTCGAAAGTCTCGTGCCAACTAATGATATATATCAATTTCACGTACTGATGATAGAGCATGGGAGACGGGTGTGCAGGGCTCGACGCCCAAGATGCACTAATTGTGTATTGATGGAATTCTGCTCCAGCTATGAAGACTTTACTGCCAAAGTAGATAGAGACGACAATGACTCAACAAGTGCAATAGCATAATTATGTTAACTAAATATTAGGTGCACGTTTCTTGCAGAACCTGTGTGGTCTCTAAATTTCAGATGGCTAGAATTATTGTCTCTTCCTGTTCACTACTTCGGGCAGTCTAACTCCTTTATCTTCCCAATTCTGCTTCCGCAGTAAGGACTGAACTTAATATAAGCCATAAAAATCCAAAGCCTGGCTCCCAAGTCTCCAAACTATGGACAATTGAGGAAAGTATATGACGCTTACTTCCTCCCCTCGTATTCACTGCATGCGCCTACTATTTGTCCAATAGCGCCACTGGGCCGTTAACCATTAAGTTCCTTTTCCTTTACGATTTGACTATAAGTAAAGGTCTTTACTATTATGGCACAAGGCAGGCAGTACCAAGAAGTTAATTGAGTGTAAGTCCAATAGCCTGCCCTTGAAAGTTAGTTAGGGGGTTTTAGAAACGGGAGACATTTTATCCAAGCAGGATATTCAGAGGTTATTACAACAAGAGCCGCCACTAATAGAAAACCTCGTTAATCTTGAACAGCAGCTACAGCCTAACGGTATTGACCTTACCCTGCGTGAGGTGGCTTTGCTCCAGTCACTAGGTAAGATAGCAGTTATGGACAGCCAAAGGCTGGTATCCGATTTAGCTCCGCTAGTGTTTGACGGGCTGGATTTCATTGACTTGATGCCCGGCGCCCATATTATTACCTACAATGAGATTATTCACCTACCTAAAAATATTATGGCATTAGCTAGTCCCAGGTCGAGCCTGCTCCGTTGTGGCGTAACGGTAAACACGGCAGTGTGGGATGCTGGCTACTCTGGTCGTTCCCAGTCCCTTATGGTAGTCTATAACCCTCAGGGATTCCGTTTGCAGAGAAATGCCAGAATCATCCAGCTAGTTTTCCTGCGGCTAACCAAGGAAACAGAAGGTTACCACGGAGCCTATCAAGGAGAGAATATATAATAACTTATACCACAACACTTAAGGCGGCTGGCATCAGCCAGAAAGACGCTGGACCTTCCCCCAGGAGTTCACCATCGGCATATACTAGAATTCGCTCCGAGGATTCAATGATAATATGTGATGCCTTTTCCACCCTGACTTTAGGATGATTAATGTGAGTTCCCTTATAAACCATGGGCAATGCCTTCAGCAGCTCAAACTTACCTACATCACCAATAATTACTGCATCCAGTAAACTATCATTAAGCTCAGCCTGGGGTGCTACATACATCCCTCCCCCTACATAGCGGCCATTAGCCACCACCACATTCAAGATACGCTTAGCCTCAACCTTATCCCCGAGATGAAGAATAACCGATTTGTTTTTATAGCCAAATAGAGTCCTGAGCAACCCAGCCAGATAAGGGATAGTGCCACCAAAATACTTGGGCATGCGCTCTGTAGCTTCCACTACCGCAGCGTCAAAGCCTACACCAGCCGCATTTACAAAAAAGCGCCGTAAAGACTTCCCTTTACTCTTATACTCAATCACGCCAACATCAATCAACAGCCTTCTTGAGCTAGTCAAAAATGAGCAAGCACTATTATAATCTCGGGGAATACCCACCGAACGGACAAAATCGCTCCCGGTTCCAGTGCTTACCACTCCAAGACTGGTATTACTTGAACCAGTGGAATGAAGTATGCCATTGGCTACTTCATTGACTGTTCCGTCACCACCCACAGACACCACACATCGGTAACCGTCACTAGCTGCTGCCCGAGCTAGCTCTATTGCATGCCCTACACCCTCAGTATATTCATAGTCAAACGATAGCCCAACATGTCTTAAAAGCTTACTGATACGTGGCCACTTCCGGCGTGTTGAGTATGCCCCGGCTACCGGATTAACAATTACCTTGGCATGCAGTAATGACATTGCCTCACACAAATTAGCTGTTTATCAATTTTACCACCAATGTCAAGGTGTTAATCTAAATAGCTTATTCGGGATGAAGGTCTTTTCTTCATATTGAGTTCTATGCCAGCTTCTTGGAACAGGTCTATAAACGAATTATCGTCATACCTGCCAAAGCTGATATATCGCTTTATCTTGGCATTGACCAGCATCTTGGCGCATAACACGCACGGCGTATGTGTAGCATAAATGGTGCTTCCTTCAAGGCTGACGCCATGGAGGCTAGCTTGTATAATTACATTTTGTTCAGCATGAATGCCCCGGCATATTTCTTGCCTTGTCCCCGATGGTATATTAAGCTCATCCCGCAAGCAACCAAGCTCAAGGCAGTCCTTAGCACCAGAAGGGGCACCGTTGTAGCCGGTAGCTAGTATGTGCTTATCCCTCACTGCCACTGCCCCTACATGATGGCGGCGGCAAGTTGAGCGTTCAGCTACCACCGAGGCTATTTTTAGAAAATAGTCATCACTATCCGGTCGGGTCAATTTTTTCATCTTAATCTAG
>CAZMJZ010000010.1:0-20166 GCA_964566845.1 uncultured Dehalococcoidales bacterium
CTGAGGGGACTCGAACCCCTGACCTCCTCCGTGCAAGGGAGGCGCTCTCCCAACTGAGCCACAGCCCCATACATCAGGAATATTATAACAATAGAGGGACTTACTGGCAATTCACCTAAGTGAGCTTGTAGAACTTGACGATTTTAAAATGCTTTGTTATTATGGACATAAGTTCATTATTCAAAGGAAATACTAACCATGTCTAGACCACCTAAATGGCGCTGTGTTAGTTTTATGCCAAAGATAAAATATTTCAAGCCAGCGGGAGTACCTATCTCCTTACTCAGGGTGGTCTGTCTTTCTGTTGATGAGGTTGAAGCTATCAGGCTTAAAGACTTGGAAAGGTTGGAGCAGGAAGAGTGCGCCCAGAGAATGCGCATATCACGTTCTACCTTCCACAGAGTACTGGGTTCAGCTAGAAAGAAGGTAGCTGAGTCGCTGATTAATGGCAAGGCAATTAGAATTGATGGTGGTAAATTTGAAATGACCACCGACCGCTACCAGTGCCATGATTCTGGTCATCAAGTTGATATGCTTTGAAAATATGGTGTCTAATCCTGCCTCTGTTGCGGATTGAATCAAGGATTCGTGAGCTGGAGGTAAAGGAGAAATAACAAAGGAGTTAAGTTATGAAAATTGCTATATCATCCACCGGTCCAAGCCTTGATGCTGAGGTAGACTCTCGCTTCGGGCGGTGCTCATACTTCATCATCGTTGAATCTGATACAATGCAATTTGAGACTTTGGATAATTATAGTGCTACCGCTGATGGGGGAGCTGGAATCTCTACGGGTCAGGTGATTGCCAGCAAAGGGGTGCAGGTAGTGCTGACTGGGAGCTGCGGTCCCAATGCCTACCAGGTATTATCAGCAGCTGGGATTCAGATAATGACTGGGGTTACGGGCACAATTCGTGATGCTGTTAAAGACTACAAATCAGGTCGGCTCCAAGATGTTTCGCAGACTACGGCGGGTGCTCACTTCGGTATGAGAATGGGACGTGGTAAGGGTAGAGGAATGGGAATAGGTAAACGTAGAGGTATGGAAGAAGGGATAATGCCCATGGTTACCCCACCAACCCAGCCGACAAGCCCACAGCAGGAGCTAGGGGGAATGAAAGACCAAGCGCAGATGCTGTTTCAACAATTGACTGAGCTACAACGACATATCGAAGAGCTAGAAATGGGGGGAAAATAGAAAGGGGAAAACATCGTGGCCGTCTGGAAATACTCGGGTAAGGAGGTGAGTGAGGAGGAAATATATATGGCTCTTAATGCGATAGGCTATCTTTGCTTTAAGTGTGGTAAAGGGGCATGTAGTGAAGGTTGTCCTATTCGCAAGCTAGCTACGGAGTTAAATGATTTGAAAGGATTAAAGGAGGGATAAATTATGCCAATCTATGAATACCAGTGCACCCAGTGTGGAGAGAAGAGCGAGGTTATTCAGTCCATTGGTAAGGACGGCGCTAAATTAACCTGTCCAAAATGTGGCGCCCAAAACATGAAACGGATTATTTCTTTATTTAATAGTCCGGGTTCAGGGGCAACCAAAGGGTCGGAAATAAGCTATCCTACCTGTAGTTCAGGTGTTTGCAATCTTCCGCCAATGTAGTAAAAAGCACTCAGTTCTTTAATGGATGTATCATTGTACCGATAGGCGAGAAAAGACGGAACAGGACTACCGTCGGGGAGTGGAAAGGGACAGTAAGAGGTGTTGTCTGATGTTGAAGAGGTTCTGGGGTTAGACTCGGGGGATTGTTTATGCCACTATTGTGGGGAGGGACTTTCTGACCAAGTAGGAACACTTTGCTATAATCTGAGTTGCACACAGTGTGGTACAAAGATGGTGAGGAGATGAGGTGATAATAGCTGTTGCCAGTGGAAAGGGTGGCACTGGGAAGACCCTGGTGGCTACTAGCTTGGCTCTATCATTAGTAAACAAAGAATCAGTTCAGTTTGTCGACTGTGATGTAGAGGAGCCTAATGCTCATATCTTCCTAAATCCATCGTTCAGTTACAAGGAAGTAGTCTCTATCCCGGTTCCTCATCTGGACGAGGCAAAGTGCACCTATTGTGGTAAGTGCGCTGAAGTCTGTGCTTATAATGCTATTGCTGTCTTCACCGAGCGCGTGTTGATTTTCCCTGAGTTATGTCATGGCTGTGGGGCTTGCTCTTATCTGTGTCCCGAGGATGCCCTCTCTGAGATAAACAAGGCGATGGGAATTGCGGAAATAGGTCAGTCAAAAGAGCTTGATTTCATTCACGGCAAGCTTACTGTCGGTGAGGCTATGGCGACGCCTGTAATCAGGGAGGTTAAGAAGCATATCAACCGGGAAAAGCTCACTATTATTGATGTGGCTCCGGGAACTTCCTGTCCGGTAGTTGAAGCTGTCAAGGGGAGTGATTTCTGCCTGCTGGTAACTGAACCTACTCCCTTTGGTCTTAGTGACTTGGCTCTAGCGATAGATATGGTTAAAGAGCTTAACATCCCCTGTGGCGTAGTGGTTAACCGCGATGGTACTGGAGAGACCAATATTGAGGAGCATTGCCTTAAAGAAGATATACCTATTCTACTTCGGATACCGCTCGACATTGATATTGCCCGACTATACTCCAGAGGGATTGCTCTGGTAGTGGGAAAGCCACATTGGGGAGAGGAATTCCTTAGGCTTTATAATGATATCGAACGGATAGCAGGTGATGAAAGAGATCATAATTATTAGCGGCAAGGGAGGTACGGGCAAAACCATTATTGTAGCTTCATTGGCTGCCCTGGCTGAAAGTAAGGTAATGGTTGACTGCGATGTAGATGCTGCTGACCTCTATTTACTCCTACGTCCCATTACTCAAGAGATGCAGGAGTTCTGGAGTGGACAGAAAGCAGTTATAGATAGAGACAAGTGCACCCAGTGCGGTCTGTGCCAAGATATGTGCCGATTTAATGCTATAAATGAATTCCAGGTAGATACCATCTCGTGTGAAGGCTGTGGCTTCTGCTATAATATCTGTCCGGAAGAGGCTATCACTATGCAGGAGAATCTATCAGGGAGATGGTTCACCTCCGATACCAGGTATGGTCCGCTAGTTCACGCTAGGTTAGGCATAGCTCAGGAAAACTCAGGGAAACTGGTGGCGGTGGTCAGGCAGCATGCTAAGCTCATTGCTGAAAAACAGCGGCTTAATTATATATTAACCGATGGGCCACCGGGTATTGGCTGCCCGGTTATCTCATCTATATCTGGGGTGAACCTAGCGGTTATTGTTACTGAACCAACCCTATCTGGAATTCATGACCTGGATAGAGTTATTGGCGTTTGCCATCACTTCACAGTTCCGGTTAAGGTCTGCATCAACAAATTTGACCTGAATGAAGATAATACCCGTCAGATTGAAACCTACTGCCACAACCAGGGAATAGAGGTTGCCTCTAGAATTCCCTTTGATAATGTGGTAACCGAGGCATTGGTTAAGGGATTGCCTGTGGTAGAGCACTCTGATAATATTGTATCCCAAAGAATAAAGGCGCTATGGAAATCTATAGCGGATTAAGCAAACTTAGGAGGAGATAGTGAATATTGCGGCTATATCCGACGATGGAACAACTATCAGCCAGCATTTTAGCAGAGCACCAGTCTATGTAGTGGTTACAGTGGAAGATGGCAAGATTTTAAGCCAGGAGACACGAGCCAAGACCGGGCATCATACCTTCGCTACCCACCATCCTCCCAACTTAGCCCCGGGTGAAAGGCATGGCTATAATGCTGGCTCAGAGCTAAAGCACCAAAGTATGGCTGAGACTATCTCTGACTGTCAGGTTCTTCTCGCCGGAGGTATGGGTTGGGGAGCCTATGAGGCTATGCAGAGCTATAATATTATACCTATAGTAACTGATGTAAGAAGCATCAACGAGGCTGTGCAGCTCTATTTAGATGGCAAGCTGGACAATCTAATGGAGCGCCTCCATTAATATTTATTTAAATTTGGATATGGACAAATGGCACTGATTGAAATAAGTGTAATTCCTTTGGGCACGCCAACACCTTCGGTTAGTCAATATGTAGCTCAGGCAGTGAAGGTACTTGAAAGCGAGAAAGACATAAAGTATGAGCTAACAGCAATGGGAACAATTATCGAGGGTGATTTGGAGCGCCTCTTGACTTTAGCTCGGAAAATGCACGAAGCCGTGTTTAATGCCGGAATTATGAGAGTAGTAACTACAATTAAGATTGATGACCGGAGAGATAAGGCTTCAGGTATGGATAGTAAAATGGAATCACTGAAGATAGATTTAGGGTATTGAATGTGGCTAATTTCGACCAAATAAATGAAGCACGACGATTGTTAGGCTTAGGTGAAGCGGCTACCTTAAAACAGGTGAAAAGGGCCTATAAAAGGACAGCCAATTTCTACCATCCTGATAAATGTAAAGAATTGGATAAAGCAAAGTGTGAAGAGATGATGAAGAAGATGAATGAGGCGTATGAGTTAATAATAAAATACTGTGCTGAATATAGCTATCCCTTTCGTGAAGAAGATGTGAGAAGGACATATCCCCACGATGAGTACTTAAGGAAATACCACTATGGTTGGTTTGATGGTATGTGATACAATGATAGAGAAGGCGCTTTTTAATAAACGGGTTACGCAATATAATCTTTGGTATCAGACACCAGAGGGGAAGTATGTCGATACCTTAGAACAAGTGTTGTTTCTCAAGCAGAGCTTGCTTGATGTCGGCTGGCATTGATTCGTCTAAGCCAATGTTGGATATAGCGTCCAAGAAACTCGGAACCGATGCTGATCTCTATTTGGGACACGCTGAGGCATTACCATTTTATAACGATTCCTTTGACATTGTTACTTTAATTACAGGACTAGAGTTGGTTCTGCCCAATCCAAAGTGCTAAGGGAAGAGGAGCGGGTGGTATGGTGGTAAATTTATCTAGGCATCTTAAACAAAATTTAACTGCTCAGAATAAATAGGTTAATCCAGGGAAAATTTCGGGATTCCATTTATAACTGGGCAAAGTTTTATGGCATCTGGAAGATAGAGGCAGTGGTCAGAAGTGAAATGGGGAAGGAGACTCTTGAGTGGCGAAGTACCTTGTTTTTCCCACTAAGCTGGTATAAATCTATCCGGCGGCTGGATAAGCTCTTGCCTTCGGCTAGTAACCCATTTTTGCATTTCTAGGAGTGAGGCTCAATGTGGATGCGATAAAGAGGGACGGCACCTAATACTAGCCGTAGCTTAGAACCAAAATAAAAAATGCTGTTGTTGGAATCTTATAGAGTTATAGAAAGGAAGTGAGTATTAATGATTACTAAAGAACAGATTGAACAGGCGCTCGTTGAGGTGCTTGTTCCCGGTGTAGGGCGTAGTGTAGTGCAGCTAAATATGATACGGGGGATTAAGGTAATAGATAATATAGTCAAGATTACCCTTGCTGACACTGCATTGAGCGCGGACGCCAAGGAGTGGCTCAGGACAAAGACAAAAGTAGTAGTCGAGAAGTTGGATGGAGTAAATAATGTGGAGGTGGAATTTTTAGAGTGCAAGCCCATAGAGTTAAACCAAATCCAACATATTATTGCTGTAATGAGTGGTAAAGGGGGAGTGGGCAAGTCTCTGGTAGCCAGTCTGATGGCAGTTGCCCTCCATCGCCAGGGAAACGAAGTAGGAATTCTAGATGCTGACCTTACCGGTCCCAGTATCCCTAAGATGTTTGGCATCTCCACTCGACCCGGTGGTAGTGATAACGGAATTCTGCCAGTTATATCAAGGTCGGGAATAGAAGTTATATCCATTAACCTGCTTCTGCCGCAGGAGGATGACGCCGTTATCTGGCGCGGACCTCTTATCTCTAAGGCTATTACCCAGTTCTGGGAAGAGGTAGTCTGGGGCAAGCTTGATTACCTAGTGGTAGACCTACCACCGGGCACTGCCGATGCCTCTCTTACCGTAATGCAGACACTCCCTATATCCGGGGTAATCATTGTTATCACGCCTCAGGACTTGACGGCTATGATAGTTAGAAAAGCAGTGAATATGGTTCATAAGATGGGAAAATCTGTCCTGGGTGTAGTTGAGAATATGAGCTACCTGTACATACCCGAAATGGACAAACGAATTGAAATCTTTGGCAAGAGTAGAGGAGAGGAGATGGCACAGGTAGCCAGTGCCCCCTTTCTCGGGCAGTTACCCATAGACCCAGAGCTAGCCAGGTTATGTGACGAAGGTACAATAGAAAACTACAACTCTGATGCCTTTGTTACTCTTGGTCAAGCCTTTATCCAGACATTGCCTAAAACCAAAGTATAATGGTGAAATCCATAATTTATGGCCCTGTTCCATCGTGGCGGCTAGGTAGGTCTTTAGGAGTGGATTTAGTCTCTACTGAGGGTAAGACCTGCTCCTTTGACTGCATCTACTGTCAGCTAGGCAGAACAGTATATCCTCGGGTGGAACGGCAAGAATTTATCACTATGACTCAGCTAGCCAGAGAGCTGGAGGCAGTAAGGAATAATGTAGTAGCTGACTTTATTACCTTCTCGGGGATGGCAGAGCCAACCCTAGCCAGCAACTTAGGAGAAGCTATCAGGATAGCCAAGTCAATTATACCATTACCAGTAGCAGTTCTAACTAACTCCTCTCTTATGCCCAGGGAGGAGGTGTGTAATGACCTAGTACAAGCAGATGTAGTAGTAGCTAAAATAGATGCAGCTAATGAACTGATGTTCCGGCAGATCAATAACCCTGTGGTAGATTATTCCTTTGACGAAATACTCTACTCTATAGAACACTTCAGAAAAAGATACAAGGGAAAGTTGGCTTTACAAATGATGTTCATTGCTACAAATAAGGATTATGCACGGCAAATGGCAGACATAGCCAGGCGACTTTCACCTGATGAGGTTCAACTTAATACACCGCTGCGCCCCTGCCCAGTTAAACCATTAAACCCAGAAGCGATGACCATTATTGAAAACGAGTTTATTGGACTAACAGTGGTAAATGTTTATAAATCGCCAAAACCAGAGGTTGTACCACTAAATTTAGAGGAAACATTACGGCGGAGACCAAAACTATAGCCAGGAAAGCTTACAATGAGAAATCCTTGGCTGGTTTTATCGGTAAAGGTAAGCCAGCTACCATCAGGTAAATCTCATCAGCTCGCTGTGCTAAAATCTGATTTGCTTTGCCCAGGAGGTCACGATATAATCTGCCCACTTCATTAGTCGGCACTAAACCTGTGCCAACCTCGTTGGTAACAATAATGAAATCGGCATCAATCTGGTTGATACCCTCTACCAGTTCGCTAATCTCATCAGTAAATCTTTTCTCAATGAGGGGGACATCAATTTGCTCGGTATTCTGATGGCTATATTTACCGAAAATATTATTAACCAGAAGTGTAATACAATCTATAATTACCACCTTAGCCTCACCGATTTCTTGCTCAATCTGCCTACCTATATGAGTGGTAACCTCAAGGGTGCTCCAGGCTGATGGTCTTGCCTTCTTGTGCTGTTCAATGCGGTGTCGCATTTCCTCATCACCAGCCTCCGCTGTTGCCACAAAGAGAACCGGTTTGTCTAGCTTCAGGGCAAGTACCTGGGCAAAAGTACTTTTGCCGCTGCGGGCTCCACCAATTAGTAAGATGCATTTTTTATTCATTTTGTAAATACCGAACCTCTAGACTACTTGCCACTGCCTGGTGGCAGGTAATACAAATATCCCTTCCCCCATTCCACGAGGTAAAAACACAATGCACAGTAACCTCCTAAAGTGTTATCTTGTTATACCAAATGAGAAACATCGTTTAATAGATTTAGTATTGCTCCCTGTGAATAGGTTTCCACAATACTGAGTGAAGCCAAATCAAGGCGAAACTGCCGCCAGTGCCTTAACTCTAAGCCCAAAAGATGGCATACAAGTAGCCGCAGCGGTCCGGCATGAGCTACTATAAGCACTGTTTCCTCTGTGGCATGCTTGTCCAGTCTACTTAAGAATTTGCTTACCCGGCTATTAAACCGGTCAAAATTCTCACCGTCAGGAAACTCAAGGCAGAGACTCTGGCTAACCCATAATTTAGCCACCTCAGGATAAAGCCGACTAACCTCATCAAATGTAAGCCCCTCAATCTTGCCAAAGTTAACCTCGTTTAACTCGGTACAGTTGACAATATCTATCTGATGCCGTGCAGTAATAATCTCGGTAGTTGCCCAAGCTCGTCTAAGGTAACTGGTATAAATAGCATCAATCCTCTCTGTAGCTAGGCGGTCACTCAATCTTTCAGCCTGTTTGAGTCCAACGGCACTCAGCTTAACATCACTCTGCCCCCAGTACCTTAAAACACTGCCTGATTCAGTACTACCATGTCTAACCAGAAGTAATTTGGACATTCATACCTCCAAACTAGGCTACTCCCAGCCACTGATTATAAGCTAACAGGCAAACAATAATGAGCACACAAACCTCAGCCACCTCATTTATAGCTCCGTAGGTGTCCCCAGTAAGACCAGCAAATTTATGCTTAAAATATGTTGCCATCGCTATAGTTATCATCCAGATGCCAAATACTATAGCTGGTCCTACCACATAGAAGTAAGTTATGTTTGCCAGCCGAGCTAGCCCTATAGCTACTACCAGGGTTATGAGTGTGGCTATGGTGAACCTTAGCCAATCAGTCGCCTGCTTACGCTCCTTTCCCAAACCTGATGGTCGGGCAGAGGGATAGGCGAAAATAGCATAGACCATTGCCCAGCGACTAATTACCGGCATCACTACTAGGGTCATCATCAATAAAGGCTCAGGTACACTATTCAGTGAGATATATTTAACCAGCAGTAGGCAACAACCGCCAATAACGCCAAAACCACCGACGCGACTGTCACGCATTACCTGCCATCTTTCTTCAGGAGTCTTGTGACCACCTATCCCATCGCAGGTATCAACGAAACCATCAAGGTGCAATGCGCCACTAATTACCACCAGGGCAACAATGAGCAGCACATTAACAATAGCCGAAGGTAAAAAAAGAGCCAAGAGCCAGCTCAGCCCGGCTAGGATTAGACCGATAATGATGCCGACCACAGGATAATAAGCCAATGAGCGTACAAATTCCTGCCGACTAGCTTCACGCCACCAGGGTAATGGTATACTGGTTAGAAACCTTATCGCGGCTAGTAATGCCAACTTTACTACTCTTCCTTCTCTGATACCTCAGCCTCAGCAAAGGAGGCCATCTCAGCCAGAATTCTGGCTGAAGTCTCAGCCAGAAATATAGCAAGCGCAGCCCCAGTACCCTCACCCAGACGCATGTCTAAAGCAAGCAATGGCTTAAGCCCAAGATGCTCAAGTAGTAACCGATGACCTGACTCAGCCGACAGATGGGCCGAAATAAGAAAATCCTTCAGTCTTGGTGCTAGTGATGTGGCAATAAGAGCGGCTGCACCAGAGATAAATCCATCAATAACTACCGGAATGCGGTGGGCGGCTGCGGCTAACATCACACCAACCAACCCGCCAATCTCAAAGCCACCTACCTTGGTCAGCACAGCCAAAGGCTGAGACGGGTCAGGGCGGTTCACCGCCAAGGCTCTGTTTATTACTTCTATTTTATGTGCCAACTGCTCATCAGTTATGCCAGTGCCTCTACCAGTTACCTCAGCCACAGTTTTCCCAGTGATAACGGCACAAATGGCGCTGCTGGCAGTAGTGTTACCGATGCCCATATCACCGGTGCCCACTATATCCAAACCCTTAGCCACCTCGTCCTTTACTATTTCAATCCCTGTCTCAATTGCCCTTACTGCCTGTTCGTCAGTCATAGCTGGACCTAGATATATATTTTGGGTGCCAGGAGCAACTTTCCTGGATAAAAGTTGAGGATTGGTTTCAAGCTCGGACGCCACCCCCATATCAACTACAATAATCCTAGCTCCTACCTGACGGGCAATCACATTGATTGCAGCCCCACCACCGAGAAAATTATAAACCATCTGAGCGGTAACCTCCTGTGGCCAGTTACCTACCTTTTCCGCTACCACACCATGGTCACCAGCCATAGTAATAATAGCTTTGTGTCTTATCTGAGGTATAGGCTTACCCTGAATGCCAGCCAGTTGAATGGATAGCTCCTCTAGCCTGCCTAGACTCCCCTGTGGCTTGGTCAAGATATCCTGCCGTGCTTGAGCCTGAGCCATTACCTCTTTATCCAGAGGTTTTATCATTTCAATTATATTGGATAATAGTTCCGACATTTCTACCTCCTTTATGAGATTGTTTATCAATTTTGCCCCAATTGAAAGAGGGTGATTTCAAAGGGCTAAATCCTGACATTTAATTCTCCCTTACGCTTTAATGATATGATAGTGTCGATGAGCTTCTGGCACTCAGGCATAGTGCGGGGCGCAATACGGACATACTCTGGCAAGCCAAAGGAAGCGCAATCGCGAACCATAATGCCGTGCCGTAACAAAGCATTTCGGAAGCTTTTTCCATCGCCTACCTTTACCAAGAAGAAATTCGTCTTTGATGGCAGTAATTCAAATCCTATTTGTCCAAGCTCGTTTATCAGAAACTGCTTTGCCTGCCTAATCTTTGACTCACACCGCTTGAGATACTCAGTATCCTTTAGAGCGGTAATTCCTGCTTTTTGAGCTACTGCATTAACATTCCACGGCAGGCAGACCCGGTGCAGAGCATCAATAATATCCTGATGGGCAACAGCATAACCAAGACGCAAACCAGCTAAAGCATAGTCCTTGGTCATAGAACGCAGAACAATCACGTTGTTCCGGAGAATTAAGTCGGTAGAAGACCAGCTTCCCTCAGTAAAGGCGATGTATGCCTCGTCCAGGATGAGCAGACAGTCAACACAAGCATCTAAAATCATATCAACCTCTTGTCTGGAAAGGTATTGCCCAGTAGGATTGCCAGGATTACAGATAAAAATACCTTTAGGCCGGTGTTGCCTGATAAGGCTGGTCGTCTCTTCAATTCTCGGAGCGAAGTTCTCCTCTGCCCTTCCCCATTGCTCAAGAACCTCCGAACCCATGATTTGGCAAGCGACCTTGTATTCACCAAAGGTTGGCTCGAGAATTAAGATAGAATCCCCAGGACCGAAGTAAGTCAAAGGAATGAGATGGATAAGCTCCGTGGCGCCACTTCCAGCTAGAATATTATCTGGTGCTACTCCCAGTATTTCCGAAAGACACTGCCTAAGTTCGGTTGCCTCTGAATCAGGATAGTGGTCAATGGCGATAGTATTAAAGATTTCCTTTACCCCCGGTGGGGGCATAAGCGGGTTAGTGCTGACACTAAAGTCGAGAACCTCCTTAGGAGTAAGACCCATAGTCCTTAGCTCAGCCCAGTTTGGTCCGCCGTGGGGACAGATTTTAAGCTTTTCTGCCTCGGGTCTAGGATGTAAGGACAAAGCCAATCCCTCCTACTATGAAACATATCATTACCCAGGTCAGCATTGCTATTAGCATTAGCTTTAAAGCAGCATCAATGGTCTCGGGTACTAGACGAGTATTCGCCTTTCCTAATCTATAGTAACCTACCTTTTCCAGTTGCACGCTGAGCCCACCAGCCATCGCCGCTATAGGCCAGCCAGCGTTGGGGCTCTCGGTTTTAGAATGCTCACTGAGAACAGCCTGCCACGAGGTTTGAGCCCCTTTTCTGGATAAAAAAGTAGCTAAAGTTAAGAGTAACGCCGTCAGTCTAGCCGGTATAAAATTAAGTACATCATCCAACTTACTGGCAAACTTCCCTAAATACTCATACTTACTGTGATAGCCTACCATAGCATCAAGGGTGTTGACTACCCGATAGGCAATGGCTCCCGGGACAGCAAGGGGTAAAAAATAAAAGGCTTCTGGAATACTGAGGAGTAGAAAATAGAAGAGAGGCGCAATAAAGCTGTCGCAAGTGCTCTCTGCTACTGATTCTACAGTAGCCGACACTAGTAGCGGCTTTGGCAAATTCTGGGTATCACGGCTGACCAGTGAGCGTAGCTCAAAGCGTGCCTCGTCCAGTTTCTCCCTCAGCAGAAGCCCCTTAATTCTGAGTGCTACCTGCCGCAGTTCCTTAAGGGAAAAGGTGGATTTGAGGAGTACAGCCCCAACAATCACATACGCGGCAAAGCTAAAGCTCTTTAGATAAAAGAGCATAAAATAAACGGGGGCTGTGAACAGCCCTGCTATGAGCAGGGTTATCACTGACCCATAGACAAACTGAACGAATGGGGAATGACCAACATTAATCCTTTCCAAGAGCGAGATAACCTTTCCCATCCATACCACGGGGTGTAAGACACGAGGTGGTTCACCCAAAGCTAAATCAATAACCAGGGCTAGAGACAATAGGAGTAGAATCTCCACAACTGTTATATTATACCCCCCTCTATCATACCTCTGTCCCTTTCCAATCCGTAATCTAATTCCCCTCCACTTTAAAGAGGCTCAATATGCCATGGCACCGGCACGAAGTGCCAATAGCTAACGTGTAGGGTGGGGCGAGACTTGCCAGATAATCTAATGTTTCTTTAACCACTTCTCCAGGTACTCCGCCAACACCATCAAATTGATGACTTATAAAAATCTTGTAGAAATCGATTGCCTCAGCGACTGAGAATTCGAGAAGCTCATACATGGCAGCAGGTTTTTTAATTTTGGTAACCGGGCATATACGCCGTTGCACACAGCCTTCCTTACACCTTAAACCCTTCGTCATATAACTTGATATGAGAATACCGGACTTCTCATCTGTGCTCAGGACCAGTTTGTGAGGTAATCCATCTAGAACTTCTGCCAATAAATATCCACCACTAGACACTTTAAGCCCTTTCGCCGTTAACCAACTGTTGACCAATTTACCAAGTGCATGCCCCGGGACAGCCGGTATGACCCACTGCGGCACCTCTCCACCCAAGATGTTGAATAAGATTTCCATGGCATCCCCAACGATGAGGGCTACTTGTCCCGCTTCTATAGGTTCTTGTCCAGTCAATACAACTTCAACTATTTCTCTGGCAGCGCAATCAGGGTTTGTATCTATTATCATTGTCCTGGCTTTACATTCCTTGCCCAGCCTGGCGGCTTTGGCTCCGAAATAGCCTCCACCAAGGCATACTAGGAGACCTCCCTCTTGGATAACGGAATGTTTCACCATTACTCTCCTTCGTGTCTTTCAGCCGGCGATTTGAATAGCTTGGGTTGAATAACATGAGATGATTCACCTATGACCGAATCACGCACTAAGGCTAGGGACAATAGGCGTATAATCTCCACAACTATTAAACTATACCATCTCGAATCACACCTCTGGGCTTGGCATGGTGGCTATTGCCTGCCTTGAGTAGGACAGCGGGGAGACCGTTAACCGGGTGGGCATAGACGCAGCCATCAGCTCCATAGACCTCCTTCATGTTCTGAGAATTGATGACCTCCTCTGGTGTCCCCTGGGCATGAACCTGCCCGTTATTTATCAGTATTAATCGGTCGCAATATTGGGCGGCGAGGTTCAGGTCATGAAGGGCAATCACCACCATCAAATTATTTTCCAGGCAAAGGTTCTTAATCAGGTCAAGGATATCAACCTGATGCCTGATATCCAAATTCGCTGTCGGCTCATCCAGAAGGATTGACTTTGGCTCTTGAGTCAGGACACGAGCAATGACTATGCGCTGTATCTCTCCGCCTGAAAGCTCGCCTACCTTTCGCTGGGCAAGAGAGTGGGTTGCTGTCATCTCCATAGCTCGCCAGGTGATAGCAAAATCTCTTTCCCCTTCATACTGAAGAAGCCCGAGATGGGGATTCCTGCCCATGAGCACTATCTCAAAAGCGGTAAAGGCGCTAGGCAGGATTGACATCTGAGGGACTACACCAAGCGAGCGGGCTAAATCTCCCCTTGGCATCTTGAATACATCTTTTCCATCTAACATTATCTTCCCCGAACACAGGGTTATAACACGGCTTATAGCCTTGATAATAGTTGATTTGCCAGAACCGTTCGGTCCGATAAGTCCTACCATCTCTCCCGGCATCACCTGAAAGTTTAGGTCTTTCACCACCATATTATGACCGTAGGCAATATCGACGCTTTGTAATTCCAGTTTAATCATTTTATCTATCCTCAGAAGAAAACTACCCTCTTTTTACGCCGTAATAAGTAAAGGAAGAATGGTGCACCGCACACGGCTGTGATTACCCCTATCGGTATCTCCGTAGGTGCTAAGGCGGTACGAGCTATAAGGTCGGCGAGAATCAGGAAAATGGCGCCGCTGAGTACAGACAATGGTAGTAGAAAGCGGTAATCCGGTCCCCATACCAGACGAACGGCATGAGGAACGAGGATACCGACAAATCCAATGGTGCCTACGAAAGAAACAGCGGCAGCAGTAATCAGGGTAGCGGCAGCAAGAAGAATGAGCTTGACCTTTTCTACATTGACTCCCAACTGTTGAGCCTGCTCCTCGTTAAGCTGCATTATGTTAAGCGAGCGAGAGTAAATCAAAATTACGGCTACCCCCACCACTATATAGGGAAGAACAACCTTTACCTCTGACCACTGACTTAAGGCAAAGCTACCCATAAGCCAGAATAAAATTCCATGCATCTTCTCCCCACTGGTGATTATCAGGTAAGAAACGATTGACCCCCAAAGGGCTCCCAAAGCCACACCGGCTAGGATAAGGGTGGTTACGGGTAGGGTCTTGCCTACCCGAGCCAGACTATAGACAATGGCTACGCTAATTATCGCCCCGGCGAAAGCAAGTAAGGGGATAATTCCGAAACCCATTCCATGCCAGTTGATGGGTAGTGTGAAGCCAACGACTGCTCCTAGTGATGCTCCTTGAGCTACGCCGATAAGGTAGGGGTCAGCTAATGGGTTGCGGAACAGCCCTTGATAAGCAGCCCCGGCTAGTGCGAGGGCAGCCCCGACAAGACCTGCCAGAATGACCCTGGGCAAGCGTATTTCCATAATTATGGTCTCGGTGGTGCTCGACAAGCCAGAAGTTATGTCAACTAAGGGCAATTGTGAGAGTAGAGAGCGGAATGTAGTTAAGAAAGGAATGTGAACGCTGCCAATAGCAGTGGCTACTGCAACCACTCCTATAAGTGCAATCAAAAGCCCTATAATGGAGTATATCCGGCGACGCCAATGAGGGAAATGGATGGGAACAGATTGCTCCATGAAAGATGATTTAAGTTGATTCAAGGTCATAATAGAAAATTCCTTGGTGGCGTTTCGACGGTCCTATTTTATTTGCTTAGATACCATCTCTAGTCTCTTCCAGATGATGGTTGTAAATCTCTTTTAGCCGCAGATAACCTCAGCAACTCAGGTTACAGACCCAGAAATACAGGTGGACAGTTTCAACCTTCGGCGCCTAGGTGATATGGTAAATATTCATCAGTCATCACCGAAAAGTTCCGGGTGTATAGCTTTAGCGAACTGTTCTAGCCCATCAACTATTCGTGGTCCGGGGCGACCAGAAAGGTCAACGTCGATACCATAAATCTGGTTGTTAATGCGGGCGTCCACACCCCTCAATCTCGTCTCAGTCAAGCTAAAATGAAGAGGTGAGTCTTCTCCTGAGCCCATACCAACGTCGGCAATTATCACTTCGGGATTAGCGTCAATGACTGCCTCTAAACTAATTGGCACATAACCACCAGTGAGTTCGTGGGCTATGTTTATCCCGCCTGCCTTTACAATTAGCTCATCCTGCCAGGTATCTCCCCCCGCTGTCTTTAAGGGGTCATGCCAGGTAATGGAAAAAACTTTCGGTCTTTGAGCCTCTGATAGACCATCTGTCTTGTCAGTTACCGCCTTAATCCGGTTACTCATCTCGGTCACCAACTGGGAAGCCTCCGCTTCCTTTCCGGTAATCTCTCCAATCAGGGTGATAGCTTCCAACACCTCATCAAGGGTTTTTGGGTCTAAAGCGAAAACAGTGAGCCCCTTTCCCTCAAGTGCTGGAATGATGCTCACTTCATGACGTTGGGTAGCTATTATCAGGTCTGGCTCAAGGGCGACCACCTCCTCAATATTCGGCGTGCTAAAACCACCTACTTTAGGTTTCTCTTGAGCCTCAGGGGGATAATCGCAATATTCTGTCACCCCCACTACTTTATCACTTAAGCCCAGAGCAAATAGTATCTCGGTGTTGCCTGGGACAAGAGAAATAATTCTTTCCGGTATTTTCTCTAACTTAACCACCCTACCTAGTTGGTCTTCCACTTCTATTTGAAATGTTTCCACATCTTCTTTAGGTGGGGCGCAGGCTATAAATAGGCTCAACAGAACAATTAGAATAACTAATGGCTTTAGTTTCATAAAATATTGCCTCCAATACAATTTAAACAAAAAATACTAATCCCCTTGTCCGAGCGTCAAGGGGATTAGTGTCCTTCTAAATATACGCCCACCCCCTTTCCCTGCGAAGGTCAAGACTACCCGGAGGTTCGGCGTTCTGGCTTCTCGCCTCAGGCGAGTCACAGTAGGCGGGACTGCGTCGGACTTTCACCGGCTTACTCTCCGATTACACCTGAACTATGTTCAGGCGCCTCCGAGCAAATTATTCAATTTTACTTACATATAATACAGGAAATTAGAGAAAAATGCAACTTAATTATCAAATGCTGTTAGCTTGATATTTTTGGTCAAATTAATTAGCATTGAACTAACAATGAATATCTTGCTTCTAGCTGCCTGCAGTGTTAGTTGATGCCAAAACGGGATGTTGCTCAAAGGTCCAACATTTGGGACATACCCACCATTTTCTTTATGGATAAAAGTGGTATAATTCAAGGAAAGATAGCTGGTGCTTTCTCAGGTAAGATAGCGGTAGAGAAAAGTGAATAAGATTATTCATTAGTTGAAAGGAGACCAGATATGAGTGATATTTTAGATGAAGCCTATGCCATAGCTCAATGCAAAGAGTGCCCGTGGTACAAATCCTGTGTGATGCCGATGAGGTTTACTGCTGATGACATCCGCCGGCAGCTAGACTCATCAGCCCCGGGGACCGGAATTTCCGGTCAAGCTGACCTTGGCTTGCAGAATCTCCTGTCAAGTATGGCAACTGCTGCTCAGAATTCGTTGCTCGAGGGCTGCCCCATTTTCATTAACCGTCTTCGCTCCAATCCCAAACTTGCCCAGCGCCTAAAGGAAATAATGCAGAACTGGGGCAACGAAGAATAGCAGAAGGACAGTGGTGGTAACTATAGAGATAACCCCTAAACTATATTAGCGTGGGCAGCTAGAATGTTGGAAGCTATCTGATATATAACACATATTGTGTTGTGTATTCAAGCTAGAGCAAGGAGGCAAACAATTTATAAGGAACTATCTCCGGAGCAAGTAAGAAAAAGATGTGACCCCTCGGTATTCGATTGCAGTTCAACCGAGGAGTTAGAGCCTATAGAAAGTATCATTGGTCAGGATAGAGCCCTTAGTGCTCTAAGGTTTGGTCTCAACATCGTGAAGCCGGGGTTTAACATTTATGTTTCGGGGTTAGCCGGCACTGGCAGAACTAGGGCGATAAAGTCCTTCTTACAGGCACTGGCTGCCAAGAAGGAAACCCCATCCGACTGGTGTTACGTACATAACTTTCGTGATTCATATTGTCCCAAAGCATTAAAGGTACCAGCAGGCATGGGGCGAGGTTTACAAAAAGATATGGAACGCACCGTAGATAATGCCAAGCGGAGTCTTACCCAAGCCTTTGCCAGTAAAGAATATGCTGAACGGCGGGCGGAAATAACCAAAGATTTTAGTAATAAAAGGGAAGCAGCATTCAATATTCTTGATAAAAGGGCCAAAGATAGAGGGCTTCTACTACAGACTACACCGGTAGGGCTGGTTTTTATGCCGGCTTCCGAGGGCGAACCGATGAGTGAGGAGGCGTATAAAAAGTTAAGCTCCGAAGATAAAGAGGAATTGAAAAAGAAGCAAGAGGAATTGACCAAGGAGCTAAAGGAGCAAATTGCCCAATTAAGGGCTGAGGAGAATGCCGTTGGAAAACAGTTAGAAGACACTGATAGAGAAGTGGCAAGTTACTCCATTGGTCACTTATTTGAAGGGCTGAGGAATAAGTATGGTCAGCTTCCGCCAGTAGTGGATTACCTTGATGAAGTTGAGCAGGATTTTATTCAGAACTTTGAGCAGTTTAAGTCAGAACCGAGCCCCTCGGATTCTGACTCTAAAGTAGACATGCCGAGGTTGGTTCGGGCACAGGTCTTCAGAAAGTATGAAGTTAATGTTCTGGTTGATAATTCGGAGTCAAAAGGGGCACCGGTGATTATGGAATTAAATCCTACCTTTAACAACCTCTTTGGACGCATTGAGAAGGAAACCCAATTTGGAGCTATGTACACTGACTTTACTATGATTAAGAGTGGTTCTCTGCACCGGGCTAATGGTGGTTATTTAGTGGTGAGAATAGAAGACATCCTGACTAACTTTCAATCCTGGGAAGGCTTGAAAAGAATCCTTCGTAATGGGAAGCTTGTCATGGAAGAGCTAGGCGAACGGCTTGGCTTCCTAGCCACAAAGAGTCTGAGACCGGAGCCTGTCCCGCTGGATATAAAGGTAGTCGTTATCGGGGAACCATTGTTTTATTATTTGTTATTACGGCTGGATTTGGAGTTCAAGGAATTATTCAAGGTTAGGGCTGATTTTGATAGTCGGATGGATAAGACAGAGTCTAGTCTCAGAGACTACGCATCTGTCATTTGCCGAATGTGCAAAGAGGAAGACCTGAGACACCTAAAGAATGATGCTTTAGCCAAAATCATAGAGCATAGCTCACGACTAGCTGGCGACCAGGAGAAACTGTCTACCCTATTTGCTGATATAGCTGACATTATTCGTGAGGCTAACTTCTGGGCGGGGGAGGAGGGGGCATCACTTATAGAGGACAAGCATGTGGAGAAGGCGGTAGAACAGAGGGCATATCGTTCAAATCTTATCCAGCAGCGCATCAACGAGATGATAGATAAGGGTATGATTATTATAGATACTGAGGGGGACGAGGTAGGGCAGATAAATGGTTTAGCGGTGATAGACCTTAGCGATTTTTCCTTTGGCAAGCCGACTCGAATAACAGCCAGTGTCGGCGTTGGTAGAGAGGGGCTAATTGATATCGAGAGAGAATCTAAGTTAGGAGGTCGCATCCATACCAAAGGAGTTATGATATTAAGTGGCTATATTACTGAAAAATATATTCGGGATATCCCGTTGTCTCTGTCAGCTCGCCTCGTATTTGAACAAAGCTATGAAGAGGTAGAAGGGGATAGTGCCTCAAGTACAGAACTTTATGCTATACTGTCTCGCCTGTCGGATGTGCCGCTAAAGCAGAGTATTGCTGTTACGGGCTCCGTTAATCAAAAGGGAGAGGTGCAGGCTATTGGGGGATTAAACGAGAAGATTGAGGGTTTCTTTGAGGTATGCCGGGTTAAAGGGTTGAATGGAAAACAGGGCGTCCTTATCCCGGCCAGTAATGTCGGCAATTTAATGCTTAAAGAGGAGGTAGTGGAGGCAGTTAAGGCAGGGAATTTCCATATCTATCCGGTAAACACTACTGATGAGGGGATTGAAGTGCTTACCGGGCTAAAGGCAGGACAGCGCATGGATGATGGCAGCTTTGAGCCGGATTCCATTAATGATAGAGTTCAAAAACGCTTGGCAAGTCTAGCTGAGAGGCTCAGAGATTTTACCAAAGGCGAAGAAAAAAACCATAGTGACAATAATGAGTCCTAGCACCTAAAGGAAATAATGCAGAACTGGGGCAACGAAGAATAACTGGCAGGAACGTAGGATGGGCGGTAATGGATTATAGACAGAACCTTTTCTTTTACTTTCAGCCTGGCTATGTAATCTAGCCCCATTGTTAACAATGATGGTAGCAATAAAGACCTCTTACTAAAACAACAATATCGGCACTCCAACGGGTAGCATTCCGTCAAAAGGTGCAACAGGTAACAACACAAGCTTTTGTTAAAAGGGATAACTATTCAAGCTTTTATGTAATGGCAGTCAAGATCTAATCACTCACTAGGATTGATGATGCGCCCAACAAACAGAATGGTACCCGTTTGAATGTCGCGAATCAAGAAGATAAAGGGGTGGTCGATGGTGACCTCAACAGGTTCCC
>CAZMJZ010000011.1:0-20119 GCA_964566845.1 uncultured Dehalococcoidales bacterium
CAGATAATGTTGGCAAGAATGTTAGCAAATTGGTCTGAAACATATATCGGGGTGGGCGGATTTGAACCGCCGACCACCTGAACCCCATTCAGGTGCGCTACCGGGCTGCGCTACACCCCGATTTACTTTCGCTTGCTTTCAATTATATTAGCATATTCTGTTTCCGGGAGCAATATTTAGCTCTCATCCCTGGTAAGCTATCTCCAATTCGGAGAGAGAGTTAACTTTTTCCCCGCACTTTGTAGCTGGCTTCACCTATCTTCGCTTTACCTCGAAAGGCTTGGTGTCTGGAGGGTGTAGCCTCCCTTGGTTTCGGGGAAGATTTCTTTTAATAGCAAAGTCCGACCGGTTTGTATAGCAGTAAAGCCATATTTTTTACGGATGCGGTCGATGGCTTTATTTAGTTGCTCCAGCCTTTTGGCTGAGTAATTTAGCATGTCTAATTGTCTGCCCGGTTCAATCAGGTTTGATACCCCGATACCGATAAGACGAATCGGTTTTTTTTTCGCTGACAGTGCTTTCCTTAATAATTGGAGTCCGGTGTCAAAGATGGTCTGGTCGGTATTACTGCCTTGTCCCAAGGTGTAATGGCGGGTAATGGTGGTGAAATCAGCATATCTGAGCTTTAAAGTTATTCTTTTAGCTTGTTTATCTCGCTGGCGTAACTCACTGCCAATCCGTTCACTAAGATAACGTATTGTCGCCTTGAGCAAGGAGCGGTCTTTAGTGTCTTTGCTAAAAGTAGTTTCCCGACTAATAGACTTGGTGGCACCGGGAAGCTTTACTTGTCTATCATCAATGCCATTGGCGTAGCGATGCAGAAGCTCACCAGCGGCACCAAAATGGCTTCTGAGAGCATGCAGGGGCATACTAGATAGTTCACCTATAGTATTGATGCCCAAGCCGTTTAAAATTCGCTCTGTTTTTTTGCCTATCCCCGGCAATTTAGCTATAGGCAAGGGTGCCAGGAAGGGACGCTCCTCGCCGTCAGCTACCTCCAGCAGCCCATCTGGCTTGGATAGCTCAGAGGCAACCTTGGCGACCACCTTTGAGCCGGCGATGCCTATTGAAGCATAAAGCGACAATTTATATGTAATGTGCTGTTTTATGGCTATAGCCATCTGATGAATAGAGCCGTGGATAGATTCAAAACCAGTTGCATCCATATAAGCCTCGTCGAGACTTACTGGCTCGAGGTAGGGTGAAAAATCAGCCAGGATAGCCATAAACTTTTGTGAAGCATGGCGATACTTGGGAAAGCTTCCCTCTATAAAGGTGGCGTGAGGGCAGAGGCGGCAGGCGGTGGTAAGTGGCATACCAGCATGCAAACCAAAAGCTCTGGCTTCGTATGAAGCAGAGGCAACTACACCTCGTCGGTCAGGTCTACCGCCAACTACCACCGGTTTACCCTTAAGCTCGGGATTAAGCACCTGCTCTACTGAGACGAAGAAGGCGTCTAGGTCAATGTGCATGATTCGCTGAGCCATTACTGACCTCTAGAAATAAAGGCTTTAACTCTACGCTCAAATACACTGCGCTCAAGGAGGATATGGCGCTGGCATTTAAGGCATTTAATCCCTATATCAGCCCCAAGCCTGACTACTTCCCACTCATAGCTACCACAGGGGTGCTTCTTCTTAAGGCGAACTATATCACCCAGCTTTATCTCCATTACCATCCTTTTTACCTCAAGGGGTAGACCGATATAAGTTAATCTGCTCTCGTAGTGATAAAGCGACACGCCGTGCTGCCTCAGCAAAGTCTTTTCCCGGTGAAGCGTATATAATTTGCCGTGACGAACTGATAATTGCCTTTTCTCCCTGGCTATCGACTCCGTAGCGAACTGCTGCTCCCAGCTCTCCTCCCTGGGCACCGATACCCGGTATTAGTAAAGGCATATGGGGGTGGTTGTTTCGAATCAGCCTCAATTCCTCAGGGTAGGTAGCCCCCACAACAAGCCCTATGTTGTTGTGTTTATTCCATTCTTCGGCTTTTAGGGCTACTATTTCAAATAGGTGGTGGTAGCTACCCTGTTCTTCAATGCGCAGAGACTGGAAATCAAGAGCACCAGCGTTTGATGTCCGGCACAGGATAAATACCCCTTTGTCACCATACTCTATAAAGGGCTCTATTGAGTCGAAGCCCAGATAGGGGTTCACTGTTGTTGCATCAAAGCCAAAGTTGGCAAAAATAGTCTTGGCATAGGCTTTAGCCGTATTGCCTATATCACCTCGCTTAGCATCGCCTATTATCGGTATATCATCCGGTATATATTGGATGGTGCGTTTTAAAGCATCAAGCCTTTCAGTATCTAAACCTTCGTAGAAGGCAAGATTAACTTTATAGGAGCATACCAAATCGGAAGTAACATCAATGATTTCCTTATTGAATTCAAAGACACCTACATTATCGGGCATCAGTTCCGGGTCAGGGTCAAGCCCAACGCAGAGCAGACTTTTATTCTGCCGACTGGCTGTTAGCAACTTTTCAGTAAAATTCACCTTGCCTCCAAATTAGTTTGGCCGTGGTAGGTTGATAATATCAGCCGTTATAAACAATTTCAAGTATATCCTCTCGGCGTTCTTTAGCCGTCTCTTTCTTCCCGTAATAGATAGATAAATAATCTCCTTTTTACTTGTGCTTTCGTTTAGATAAATAGGTGACACTTCAAAGTATGGTGTATGTTTGGCTTTAAGTTCAGGTCGTGTCTTAATTTTTTTATGTAATTGCCCGCCAAGCGAAGCAAGCCCTTCTAAACATTGCTTTGTCGCTGACGCTACTAATAACAAGACAAGGAGACAACCTGCTCAAGAAACTTGACATAATCAGCTTTTCAGAGATGTCACTAATCATATGAGCGAGAATAGCTTGTTGACTGTTAATCAGCGATGATATAATCCGAATGGTTTCGCAGTTAATACTAGGAAAGTTATGAAAATGAACGCAGGAATATTTCTCTATGCTTTTGGGGTATGGGTTATATTTGGAATTCTAACAATTACAAATGGGATAATTAGAAACAAGTATTACGCACCCATAATAGGTGAATATCCAGGGCATGTTATTAGCACGATTATTGGGATTTTTTGTTGCGGTGGGAACCTATCTGCTTCTCAGGTTTACGATAATTGACTACGGCAGCATTGCTTTGTTTTTAATTGGTGGATTCTGGGTGATATTGACTATTCTATTTGAGTTTGTTTTTGGACATTATGTGATAAAGAACCCTTGGCAGAAATTGCTTGCCGATTACAACATTCTAAAAGGTAGACTATGGAGTCTTTTATTGTTGACTGAGCTTATTTCTCCGTTATTGATTGGTCTGCTTCTGAAAAGAAGTATGTAAGCGTATAACTCGAATTGCTTTATCCTGTTAAAGGTAAGTGGGAGTATGAATTATCAGGAAGCGTTAGATTATATATTGAGCTATCCAGACTATGAAAAGATACTGGTGCCACACGAGGAAGCCAATTATGACCTGAGGCGGGTGGATGAGCTGTTGGCTCGGTTGGATAACCCTCACCTAGGAGCTAGGTCAGTTCATATTACCGGTACCAATGGCAAAGGAAGCACGGCGGCTATGGTTGCCTCAGTCCTTACTGCGGCTGGTTATACTACCGGGCTTTATACTTCACCTCACCTTAATGACTTGAGAGAGCGTGTCAGAGTTGGTGGGGAACTAATCTCCAGGGAAGAGTATGTTGCTCTGGTGGAGAAGCTCAAACCTGAGGCTGAAGCGATAAACGAAAAAGCCACCTATGGTGAGTTAACTACCTTTGAGTTGTTAACATCACTGGCATTTGCCTACTTCAAGTTTAAGGATGTAGATATTCAGGTGCTGGAGGTAGGGATGGGGGGGAAGTATGATGCCACCAATGTAATCAATCCTGAGGTGTGTATTATAACCTCTATCAGCTTTGACCACACCGAGGTATTAGGCAATTCCCTGGCTGAAATCGCAGCCGAGAAAGCTGGCATTATCAAGCTTGGTAGCGTTGTTGTAACTTCCCCCCAGCCTGATGAGGTAGCTCAAGTAATAAATGAAACCTGTTTTAACTGTGGGGCGGAGCTAGTCAGGATAGGTAGTGATGTCACCTGGCAAAGTCTTGGATTCGATTTGAATAGGCAGCTATTTCGGGTAAGGGGAATATTGGGTAACTATGAATTATCCATTCCGCTTCTTGGTCACTACCAGTTAGACAATGCTGCTACCGCGGTGGCTGCTCTTGAAATTTTGGCTGGAAATGGCTTTAATATTTCCAGGGATAGTATCACTGATGGTCTAGCGCAAGTAAGCTGGCCAGGTCGATTTCAAATTCTCAGCCGTCATCCCTTTGTGGTGGTTGATGGAGCCATGAATGTTGAGGGAGCCCGAAGACTGAAACAGTCCCTAGCTCAATACTTCGGGACGTTTATTAGATTGGAGGGGCGAAATTCCGTTAACAACAATGACTCCCAGGCTATTTTGGTTATAGGGGCATCGTTGGGTAAGGATATAGCTGGCATTGCCTCAGAATTAGTGCCCCTTTTTGATAAGGTTATTGTCACCCAATCTTGCCATCCTCGGGCTATGGCTCCAGGACCTATTGTAGCTGAATTTACTAAGCACGGAGTTGAGCCTCAAGTGGTGGATGATGTTGCCCGGGCACTATCCTTGGCTCTGACTCTAGCTGGGGAGAGGGAACTCGTCTGTGTTACCGGGTCGCTGTTTGTGGTAGGCGAAGCGATTGAGCAGGCAAATAGGCTGTGTTTAACACGTGAGCAACAGAGTTTGTAGAGAAGGTATTTTAATATACTTCTGTGTCAAATAGATTTCTGGAAATAGTAGCCGACTCCGGGTTCAGTTATAATATACTTGGGTAGAGCAGGTTCTGGTTCTATCTTCTGGCGCAGATGTGAAATGTAGATACGCACGTAGTCTAGGTCATCAGTATATTCCCAGCCCCATACCTTTTCCAGCAGTTGTTGGTGGGTAAGAATATGACCAGCATTTTCTACCAGGAAGGCAAAAAGGCGAAACTCTCTTGGTGTCAGCTTCACCCGTTCCCTATTTACGATGACCTTCCGTTCAGGGATATTTATTGTAAAGTAGTCATCACTATAGGTAGTCTGCTTTTGGGCACCTACAGTTGAGGGTAACTCAGCACGACGTAATATTGCCCGTACCCTGGCTATCAGTTCCCTATTTCCTACCGGTTTAATAATATAGTCGTCAGCGCCATAGTCAAGTCCACGAACTATGTCATCTTCCGCTTTTTGCTTGCCAGTGAGCATAATAATAGGAATATTGGACATATCACGGATGCGTTGGCAGGTCTGCCAGCCGTCTATCCCAGGAATTACGATATCTAAAAGCACCAAGTCGGGTTTATGGGCAAACATGAGTCGTAGGGCTTCCTGCCCCTTAGTCGCTTTGAATATTTCGTACCCCTTTTCAGTAAGCACTTGGTCAACTAGTCTAACAAAGGCGGGGTTATCATCAACAACGAGTATCTTCTTTCTCATTTTACTATCCCCGGTGTTGCTTACCGCTAATCTTATCGCGTTGTAGCAACATTTCAGCAATTACTTTGGGTAATTCACGGGTATCGATGGGCTTTGTTAAATAGGCATCGCATCCGGACTCAATAACCCTCTCTCTATCCCCCCTCATAGCATACGCAGTAATAGCAATAATGAGGGTATGGCTCAATGACGGATTCTCCTTGAGCTTCTTGGTCACCTTAAACCCGGTCGTGTCAGGGAGGTTCAGGTCCATTAAAATAAGGTCTGGTCGCTCTCTCGTAGCTATATCCAGTGCCTCTTCCCCACTAGTTGCCTTGAGCAAGGTGTAGTTCTTCGTTCTAAGGGTCATTTCAATGAGTCTGGTATGGATAGGGTTATCTTCCACAATTAGTATTTCCCTTTTCATCGTCTGTTCCTCTCCTCCAGATTTGGCTAACTGCTTGTTGCTAGAGGGATGGTAAAGGTGAACCGGCTTCCCTTTCGATATTCAGTGTCTACCCATATCTTGCCACCACACATCTCGACTAATTGCTTGGTCAGTGCTAGCCCCAGTCCGGTACCTTCTCTTTCTTCCCCCTCTAAAACATTTATTTGGGTAAAGGGTTCAAATATCCGCTCTTGGTCTTCTTTCTTGATACCAATGCCATTGTCAATCACGCTGACTTGACACCAATCACTATCCCTGACGGCCTCAATCTCCAGCTTGCCTTCGTCCAAGGTAAACTTAATGGCATTGGTCAGCAGGTTGAGGAGCACCTGTCTTAGTTTGGCTTTATCGGCGTAAACTTGGGGAAGACCCTCCTCTATCTCGATATCAAGGCTTTGCTTTTTTTGGACAAGTATAGGCATTATGGTGTTTCTTAGCGATTCTATTACCTCGGTCAGGGAAATATTGGTCAGTCTTAGTTCTATCTTGCCCGATTCTATCTTGGAAAGGTCTAGAACCTCGTTAATTACACTCAATAGGTATTGACTACTGCTGAGGACATCATTGAGACAATGTCTCTGTTCTTCATTAACCTTCCCAGGCACCTCATCTATCATCAATTGAGAAAAACCGATGATGACATTAAGCGGGGTACGCAGTTCATGGGACATATTAGCCAGGAAGTCAGACTTTAGCTGGTTTGCCTTTTCCACCTCTATTGTCTTTTCTATAAGTTCCTGCTGCTGCGCCATCAGCTCCTCGCTCTGCGGCTGAAGCTCTTCGTTTTGTTCATCCAGTTGCTTGCTCATTCTTTTTTTGAAGCTCTCGCTCCATGCGCTTGCGCTCGGTGATGTCTCTGGCAGTTGTCTGAATAATTGTTTTGCTGCCTATTTTCAGAGAATTAACGCGGACATCTACCATACGGATAGTTCTATCCTTGTTGTAGAAGGTAACCTCCATTGGCTCAATTGCTTTTTCTCCTAGAACGGACCTGAATATCTTTAAGTATTTAGGGGTGTCCCTTAACTTGAGGGTTCCTAGTTTTGAGAAGTGTTTACCGATCAATTCATCTTTAGAATAGCCTAGCAATCTTGTTGCTGCTGTATTACATAATGTAATCATACCCTTCGTGTCAATATTGAAGATACTGTCAGGAGACAGTTCAATCATACTTCTGTATAATTCCTCAGATTCGCTTAGTGCCTCTTTAGATTGTCTACGTTTAGTGGTAGCTAGGGAAGGTGCATTGCTTTGTGTTTCTTCTTTCTTAAACATTGTCCCCCCTCCCATTCTTCTTATATATCTTCGCCTTGGTATCAATGCATTCTAGTTTTTCACATAGACTACTGGTTAGGGTCTCCGTCTCACCTAGAATAAGATAACCCGGGATAGCCAGTGAGTTATATAGCATTTCAAGCACCCTTTCCTGAAGTTGCTTCTGCAGATATATCGGAATATTGCAGCAAAATACACAGTCCAGGCTGGTAAAAGGTGGGGCTGTGGTTGAGACCAAATCAAAATAGGAGAAGTTGACCATTTGCCGGATATTACTGTTCACCGCATAGCCTTCACTTTGGCGGGTGAAATAATTGTCTAAGATGATGGGAGGGAGAGCTTCTACGTCTTTGGGCGGATATAGCCCGGCTTGCGCATCGTCCAGAGCATGCCTGCTAATATCAGTAGCATAGATTGATATATTGAAGTCTGACAACCTATGCCCCAGGAATTGGGCGAGTAGTATGGCTATTGAGTGTGGCTCTTCACCACGGGCACAGGCAGTGCTCCAGAACCTCAGCCTCGGCTGTCTTTGGTCTTTTTTGTAAGACACCAGTTCAGGTAACACTAGCCTGGCTACTTGCTGGAAGGCGTATGTGCTTCTGAAAAAGCTACTCACTTGTATAGTCAGGTAATCACTAAGCCGCTGATACTCTTCAGGGTGGGCATCCATAAACTGCATGTAGTCCAGGTAGGTTTTTGCTCCTGTGGACTGGAGTCTCCTCTCCAAACGACGTACCACCGTTCCACGTTTATACTCTCGGAAATCCTGCCTTCCATCTTGGTATACTTTATTAAGAAGTGAATCAAGAGTGATAGCATTGCTTTCCACAACTATACTCCCGAATGGTAGTTATGCCAATTGTATCATAAAAGCAAGAGAAAAGCCAGTAGGCATTTAATAATATCGTATATAGCCCAATAAAAAGTAGACACCGTGGTAGAGGGAGGATAGCCAGTGACACGATTACAGGGGAGTTTGCTGTTGAAAATAACGGGGTAAAAAGAAAACAAAAAGGGGGATACCGCTTTAGTATCCCCCGATTACTTGTCTGATGCTGACAACTATTTTTCTTTGTTGCTTACCATTCTTCCATTGGGACTATTTTTAATTCAGCCTCACAATTGGGGAAACAACCAAATATGGTATTTTGAGGTGCATCCTTTAAGATTTTTTCCTTTACTTCCTCGTATTGCCCTTGATATTCGGGGATTTGCTCCCCATTAACATTAAATACCATAACCATACCATCTTGTGATTTAATGACAGTTTTAATCGCTTGCCTATCCTGCCTCCCAACTAGGTAGCCTTCAGCCCATATTTGGTGTCTTATATTCGGCACTCTAATGCCGGATGATTCGTCCGTTAAGAATCCCGGGTATGGATTGCTGCTTCTGTTCATCTTAGTTCTCCTTTTCCCTTGGAAATGTGCATTTACTATCATTCCACCAGTAACAGGAAGGGTAGCAAACCAGCCCCAGTGGACATTTTACAGCCTCGGTAAGGGCGTTTTTAACTAGCTCTGGCCAGTTGCCAAATGATATGCTTATCCTATTCTGCACCAGCTCGATTACATCATCGGTTACCTGCTCTTCAGGTATTCCTAACTCGTTAGCGCAGACTAGGATATCATATTTAGTCAGCATGAAGATAACCCCCTCTCCATAATATTTTTGCAATATAATCAGCCCTCTTTACTGTTTTATCTCTCCTTCTTTTCTCTCTGCCAACGCTCTGAAAGGTACACAATCAATAAAGTTATACCGACAATCAAGGCAAACGCTATTAGTGGTTCGTGATGAGAGAATTGTTTCCAGTTGACCCAGCCTTCAGATGTAAAGAATTTCTGGTGAACTAACCCGAAAATAGCAGCCATCAAACTCAGAATAGCTAGATATAACCATTTGGACTCGATATACATCGTACTTACCTTTTAATTCCCTCACTCAAGTTGTTTACACTCCACACTTCCATTCTAGGGCGACAAAATTAATTGTCCATAAAATTGGTGTTTGAATTTCGTTAAAATGTTACCATTGTTAATCTCATTCCTTGATAAACGCTACCCGAATATTGCATTGAATTTTCGGTAAATTTCCCTTATAATTTGCTTAGTTAGTTTTTGGGGCAGGTAGATGAGCCGACTTATAGAGCAATTGAATCGGGTTTCACAGGCTATACCGCAGGCTATGGGATTTAAGTCGACGCAACAGGTGTTACCGAAGCCAAGAATGGTGCTTATTGCTGATTTGGCTCAGGTTGATGTTGATGGGTTGGCTGATTATGTGGATGGGGCTGATGCTGGGGTATTACAAATTTCCGATTTAATTGAAGGGTCTAAAACCCTTGGGAAAGTACGTCAGGTGGTGACTGATATTCCTTGGGGTGGTTGGCTAAAAGATGTTGGACAGGGAGGGATGGAACGAATAGCCGAGGCTGGCTGCGATTTTGTCATCTTTCCACCAGCTAATAGTTTGCTGGCAATACTTAAAGATAATAAACTGAGCAAGATTTTGCAGGTAGAGGCGTCCCTTAGTGAGGGCTTGTTAGTGGCTATTGAAAGATTACCTGTAGATGCAGTGTTTATTGCCGGCGACCAAGAGGGGGAGTATTTCCTCACTTGGAATCACCTCATGCTTTTTCAGCGATTCGCTGATTTGCTATCCAAACCCCTATTAGTCTCTGTGCCATCAAATGTAACGGCTAATGAACTTCAGACTCTATGGGAAACAGGTGTTGAGGGAGTAATGGTAAAAGTAGAAGTTGGGCAACCTGAGAGGAGATTAAAAGAGTTGCGTCTGGTAATTGATAAATTAACCTTTACATCACAGCGCAAGCGAGGGAAGGTAGAAGCTTTGCTACCTTATATTGGTGGGGAGAGAAATATGGTGGCTGAAGGGGAAGAGGAGTAGTTCTATTATAGCAGCTAAATAAGGGTAATTATTTCCCGACTAGACTCTTTATTAGGACCAGTTCATCTCTAATAAGTCTGAGTATAAGGAAGTTCCGCCTTATAGTTTCTTTACTTAGTCATCTGGCTCTGAGATATCTATATGGCAGCGCCATATTCATTTTTTTGCTATGTGGTGAATAGTGGCATAGGGTGGCGGGTTAAAGGTCATTTGGTGTGAAAACATCATAATTTTGGTCCAGTTCATGGGTATTGGTTTCATTGTTGCCCTGATATACCGTATGCCTTTTTTCTTTATTAATTTCTTTATATTCAGCGCCTTGCCAGGCATTATGCAAGTCTTCAGTAATAGTAAAGAAGCGACGGTCACCATGGATAACATACCAGTCAGCTTTAATGCCTACGGCGCCAAGCAGGGGAATATAGGAAATCAGAAGCTCTTCTACAACATCACCCAAGGGGGTGGGGTTGATGTGCCACAAACACAGTCTTTAGCCCTTCTCCAAGATTTACCACCTCATCAATAAAACCTCTGCATTCAATCAAGCGATATTTGTCTATATTAGCTGCTTCCAGAGAAACTTTATGTAGCATTCAAACCCCTCGCATTCATTTAGATATATTGTTAAAGGGTCTTATGTAGCCTTAATGGCTATGACCGCAAGCGTTGCCATGATTTACCCTCCGTGGTAATAGCCGGAGCAATTACCATCTCAACCTTATGCATTTCCTGGATGGTAAGTGCCCCACAGGTGCCCATTGCGGTGCGCAGTGCCCCGACGAGGTTCTGGCTGCCATCGGTAACTGAAGTGGGACCGAACAGGATTTGCTTCAGTGTGCCAGTGGTTCCAACCTTTATTCTAGTTCCTCTGGGTAGGGCTGGGTGGGGGTGGGACATACCCCAGTGATAACCTAACCCCGGTGCCTCTTCAGCTTGGGCAAAAATGGAGCCTAACATTACAGCATCGGCACCGGAAGCGAAGGCTTTGCATAGGTCTCCACCATTACTAATCCCGCCATCAGTAATTATTGGCACATACCTGCCGGACTGGCGTAGATATTCGTCTCTAGCTGCGGCACAATCCATGGTAGCCGTTACCTGTGGAACGCCGACACCAAGAACTTGCCTTGTAGTGCAAGCAGCGCCCGGTCCTACTCCTACCAAAACCCCGGAGATTCCCGTTCTCATAAGCTCTAAACATGCGCTATAGCTTACACAATTACCAACAATAATGGGTAGTGATATGGACTCACGAAGCTCGGAGAAGATTAATCCACGATAGCTCTTTGATATATGCTGGGTAGTGGTAACGGTGGACTGGACTACAAAAATATCAGCCCCGGCTTCAGCAGCTATTGGAGCGAAGAGTTTGGTATTAGCTGGTGCCACCGAAACAGCGCATACCGCTTCTGACTTTTTAATAGATTCAATTCGTTCGCTAATAAGGTTCTCCCTAATCGGTTGGGAGTAGATTTTTTGGAGAAGGGGAGTGACTTCAGAGTCAGATGCTTGACAAATTTCAGTCAATACCTCTTTAGGATTGTCGTATCGGGTTTGAACCCCCTCCAAATTAAGCACTGCGAGCCCACCTAACTTACCCATTAGGGTAACAAAGTTGACATCAGTTACTGCGTCCATTGCTGAAGCCATAATGGGGATAGCGAAGGTGAAGCCATCTACTTTAAAATCAACGTTTGTCTGGTCTGGGTTAGCAGTTATATCGCCAGGGACTATGGCTACTTCATCAAACCCATAGGAATGACGAAGTTGCTTAAATTGGGGAATAGACATTTTACCACCTCTCCTTAAATAGGAACTATATCAAAAGCAGAAGTTTAAAGTCAATAAGCTCTTTGTTTACAAATAGTAACTATTAGTAGAGAGTCACGGTTGTCTTGACAACCAACAAGAGTAATTTATTATTGTTTTGTTTATTACGACTATTCAGTGTGTTTATAGAGGGACAATGGTCGGGAGATAGTTGAGAAATAAGATTAGAAATTTTGATATTATTAGCTTTGGTAATATTGATACGCTTGGCGACAATGCGCTATCATATAGTCTGATACCACTGAGTTATTACCATTTCAGGCAGGGAAAGGTTTAAGTTCTTTATTTGATGTACAATTATGGCTAATAAGGAAAGTATGATAAGAAATGTAGCTGGAATAATATCCACAGCGCTTCATCCTTATGTGGTAGTGGCGCCGGTGGTGGCACTAGTTGCCTACCAGGCAAGTTCCAGTCCGGGAGACTGGGTTAAGTGGACAGTTGCCGGCTTAATGCCGGCTTATCTATGTACACTTCTCTATATGCAGGCAAGGGTGATGGTTATCACTCACAACACTGGGGGGCAGGTGCCCCACCACTCCTTTTTCCGGGAGAAACCGGGAGAGATGTTCCTTCTGGCATGTCTTTTTGGTTTTCCCAGTGCGATGGTGCTCTTTTTTCTAGGCTCCCCAAAGAGTATTATCGCTACCTTACTCGGGCTGGCTGTCACCGGACTTACAGTGGCTGTGGTAAACCAGTTGTATCGTGCCAGTTTTCATGTGGCTTTTTTGTCAAGCATGGTGACCTCTCTAGTCTTTATGTTTGGTCCTCCATCACTAATTGCTGCCCTTCTTATCCCAATACTGGGGTTTTCTAGATACCAACTCGGTAAGCATACCCAGTTACAGCTAATAGTGGGATTTGTGGCTGGATTGATAATTACTGTGGCTGTCTTTCAGGGGATTAGCCTCCTAGAGGCTATTTAGAAGTAAGGGGGATTTTTGAGGACTTTTTGGGTAAAGCCGGAATTGCGTATTCTTCGATAGGCGCTAGAGCTTGGGTATGAAGGCTTTGCAAACTGGCTGCGCTTTGGCTTGGGTAGGCGTCAAATAACCTTATGAGGATGGACAATGATAATAGAATAATTTGCGTCAAAGCAGGTTTTACCCGTAGCAGGCAAGGTATACCAAAGAATTTTAAGCTGTTACTGTTGCCGGTAAGAAAGCTAGCCAGCGTAGACGGATAATTAGCTATAGGTTATAATAGTTAATTTGAGGAAGATAGAAGGCGATGCCCTCTCTTTATGTGGTAGCTACCCCTATTGGTAACTTGGAGGATATTTCATTACGCGCCCTTCGTATCCTGCGGGAGGTGAAGCTTCTTGCGGCTGAGGATACCCGCAGGACGAAGCGGCTACTCAACGCTTATGATATTAAGACACCTATGACCAGCTATCATGAGCGCAATAAGTGGACTAAATTGGATTACATTTTAAGCTGTCTTAAAGGTGGAGATGTAGCTCTGGTTTCAGATGCTGGAATGCCGGTTATATCTGACCCTGGCTATGAACTGATTGTGACAGCTCACCAGCGAGGTATCTCAGTGGTTCCTATTCCTGGACCTTCTGTGGTTGTCACTGCTCTTGTTGTCTCTGGATTGCCTACAGAGCGGTTTATCTACTTGGGATTTCTGCCCCGTAAGACTAATGAACGGCAGCATCTTCTGGAATCTGTTGCTGGTGAATGTGGTAGTATTGTTGTCTTAGAAACCCCTCACCGATTACGGGCTGCGCTAAATGATATACTGCTTGTTTTGGGGAATAGGAAGGTAGCCGTTTGCCGTGAGCTTACCAAGCTTCATGAAGAGGTTTTTCGAGGAGCAGTTAGCCAAGCCATAGACCACTTCACTGAGCCAAGAGGTGAGTTCACTCTAGTTATTGAGGGCAAAAGGAACGAGGACAAACCCCAATTGACTGAAGAGATTGAGCAGGAGCTACATCATATGCGCTGGGCCGGGATGACTGCCAAAGATGCGATAGCCAAGATGGCTGAAGAAACAGGAATATCAAAGCGGGAGTTGTATCGATTCTGGCTGAAGATAGGTAAATCTTAATCAACATGGGAAAGGAGGTTGAAATGCGTCGCGGTTGTATAGCAATCGGTGAGGTTCGTTGTGATGGGTGCGGTTGCATTATAAGGCACCCGGAGCGCTATTTAGCTATCAATGAAGAGGATGGGGTTGAAGTAGATGAGGGAAAGACTTTTTACTATTGCAAAGAGTGTAGCCAAAGTCGAGGTTATGCTCATTATGAAGAAGAAAAGGGTGAATGGGTATTCACTTTCTTTCAAAAGTAAGTGCAAGGCGATTTTTGAGTCAGGAAGTAGGTTATGAGTGAGAAAATATTTATTGGTGTAGCTTGGCCATATGCTAATAGTCCGTTGCATCTAGGTCAAATTGCTGGGGCATACTTACCACCGGATATATTTGCCCGTTACCACCGCACCAAGGGGAATGAGGTATTAATGGTATCGGGTAGTGACCAGCATGGCACACCGATAACTATAAAGAGTGAGCAAGAAGGGAAGAAGCCGGAGCAAATAGCCACCGAGTATCATCAGCAGTTTCTTGACTCATGGCAGAAGCTAGGCATTTCCTTTGACTTATTCACCACTACCGGCACTGCCAACCATACTGAGGTAGCCCAAAATATCTTTCTTACCCTTCTTGATAAAGGCTATATTTATAAGGCTAGCATGGCACAAGCCTTTTGCCCTCACTGCCAACGCTTTCTGCCTGACCGCTATGTTGAAGGCACTTGTCCTCATTGTAGTTTCATCGGAGCACGAGGCGACCAGTGTGATAATTGCGGCAAGCCACTAGGTGCGGTTGAGTTGATTGACCCCCATTGCCGCATATGTGGCACTTCTCCTCAGTTTAAGGATTCAGAGCAATTCTTTCTCAGACTCTCCAACTTTAGAGAGAAACTCATCACTTGGGTGAAAAAGCAGACTCACTGGAGACGGAATGTGCTCAACTTTACCATAAGCTACTTAGAGGGAGGGTTGAAGGATAGGGCTATTACACGCGATATAGAATGGGGAGTCCCTGTGCCACTTGATGGCTTTGAAAATAAATGTCTCTATGTATGGTTTGAGGCGGTTATCGGTTATTTATCAGCGAGTAAAGAATGGGCTAAGTATACCGGGGATAAGGAAAGATGGCGTTCTTTCTGGCAGGGTGAAGCTAAGAGTTATTATTTTATTGGTAAGGATAATATTCCATTTCATACCATTGTCTGGCCAGCAATGTTGATGGGATATGGCAACCTTAATCTTCCTTATGATGTACCATCTAATGAGTTCTTAACTATAGAGGGCAGAAAGCTTTCTAGCAGTCGTAACTGGGCTGTCTGGCTACCCGATTATCTATCACGCTATGAGCCTGACCCATTGCGTTACCTATTATCAATAAATATGCCGGAAATAGGGGATACTGATTTCTCATGGCATGAGTTCATTCGCCGTAATAATGATGAGCTAGTGGCTACTTATGGGAACCTGGTTCATCGGGTGCTTACCTTTGTTTATCGTAGCTTTAATGGCTGTGTACCCACACCTGGGGAATTTGATAGCGATAGTCAGACTTTGCTATATAAAGCCGAGAATACAATTAATATGATGGACGAGCTTCTTCACTGGTGCCATTTTAAGGAAGCAATAAGGTTGGCTATGTCTCTAGCTCAGGAGACTAATCGCTACCTAGAAGATAAATCTCCTTGGAAGAAAATCAAACGGGATAGGCAAGCTTCAGCCACTGCTTTATATGTTGCTATTTCAATGCTCTGCTGCCTTAGAACGGCATTATATCCCTTCTTACCCTTTAGCTCTCAGAAATTACACGAGTTTCTTGGTTTCGATGGCAATATAGAGGATGGTGGCTGGCGGCTACAACTTCCATTACCGGGGCAGAGGTTACTTCCCCCTGAACCTCTGTTTTCTAAATTGGATGAAGGGTTGGTGGAAGAAGAAACTAAGCGGTTGGGATTACCTGATAATTAAGGGGATATTTTGGAGCTAAGCACAATTTACCAGCCTATTCGGGAAGATTTAATCAAGGTAGAGGATAAGCTAAGGTCAGTCAGTAGGGTTGATTCTCCCTGGCTATCTGACTTGATTAGCTATAGTTTAAGAGGTGGGGGCAAGGGGATTCGTCCAGCGTTTGTTCTCCTGTCAGGCAAGTTTTATGACTACGACCTTCATTATCTTCTGCCCATGGCTACAGCCGTCGAGCTCTTACACGTGGCTACCTTGGTTCATGATGATGCTATTGACAAGTCCCCCATTCGCAGAAGCCGACCAACACTATATAATGTGTGGGGTGAAGCTAAGGCAGTGCTCCTCGGCGACTATCTATTTGCCAAAGCGGGGGAGCTTACCGCTACTACCCAGAATCTGCGGGCTGTAAAGCTCTTTGCCCAGACGCTGAGGACTATCTCCACGGGGGAACTATCCCAGATTTTCAGTGCCTTTAGTCTGGAGCAAACATACGAACAGTATATTCAGAGGATATCTTACAAAACAGCAGCCCTCTTCAGCCTAGCTATGGAGTCAGGCAGCGTTCTGAGCCAAGCTCCGGAAGAGTCAATCAAAGTGTTAGAAGACTACGGTCATAACATTGGTATCGCCTTTCAGATTGTGGATGATATACTGGATTTTATTGGTACCGAGGAGGAATTAGGCAAGCCTATTGGTTCAGATTTAGCTCAGGGCACTCTTACCCTACCGGCAATGCTGCTTTTAGAACGCTACCCTGAGGATAATCCGGTGAAAAAACTGTTTCAGAACCCGGATGAGCAGGAGAATGTCAAGCTGGCGATAGAAGTAATCCGCAATTCGTCAATTAGTGAAGAATGCTATGCAATTGCCTCAGATTATTGTACTAAGGCTTGCTATAATCTTAATCTGTTGCCAGATAGTCCCAGTCGCCAGACATTAATAGAACTAGCAAATTTTGTTATAAATCGGAAGAGATAGTCCGTGCTACATTCTGGTTCAGATAGATAGATGGCACTTATTGAGAGTGCGGCATGTCATATCCTTGCTTCTGTGTGGTTACGGGCGAAGTAAAGCGATCTCATGGTTGTTACCATCCTAATGAGATTAATTATGCTCTTTACGCTTCGTAATGACAAGAAGATAAGTCACATGTCACTAATCACATGAACGAGAATGGATTGTTGACAGTGAAGTTAGAGGTGGCTTATAATTTCGTTGTCCAGTGAGCAGATTTGCCGAGGGAATACGCGAAGTAAAAAATAATTTATTTTAGCTAGGAGGGGAGTTATGGGAAAACTAGGTATAGCTGTTGATTTGGGAACCAGTGGCTTTAGAGGGCAAGTTATTGACTTGGATAATGATAATAAAATAATCTCTACTGCCATTACTACACGGCACCCCATGCCAGGAGCCAATGTAATCGACCACGTACATTTTGCCCTGGAGGTCGGATTGGACACAGCCCATGATACGGTTATTCATGCTGTCAATCGGGTTATTGACAACCTTAGAATTGACAAAAATGACGTGGTGCGATTGGCTGTCTGCGGCAATCCTATTCAGCTTTCTCTTTTCAAGGAAATTGAGATAAGAGACCTGGCTTATGCCGGAAAACGAAAGCTTGAAAATCTGGGAGTGGTTTCTCCTAAAAGAGATGCTGAAATAGTTAAAGCCTCGGATATTAGAGGTTTTAACCTGCCGTCTCAGGTAGACGTTTTGATACCACCTGCGGTTCGCCATGAGATCGGAGCCGACGCTCTGGCTATGATGATTCAGTCACGTGCCCTGGAAAAGGAAGAAATCGCCATTGTCACCGATTATGGGACTAACAACGAAATGTCCCTTATAGTAGAGGGGGAAGTCTATACCGGCTCTACGGCTGCCGGTCCTGCCCTTGAAGGTCAACAGATTGAAGACGGACTATTAGCTCTCCCTGGAGCCATCTCTGATGTCGATTACCTAGGGCAAGGTCTTCATGGCGGACTTCAGTGTTTTGTCCTTGACCAGGACATGTTTCCTCAGGCAGGAGACCGAGTAGACCCCGAGTCAGGAAGAGTCCTAGTTAAAGGTGAGTTAGAGGCTGTGGGCATTACTGGTACCGGAACGGTTGCCTTAATTAGCCAGGCGCTAAGAAGCGGGATGATTGCTCTTCCCAGAATCGCTATGAGTGATGGTAATATTAAACTTGCCAATGGTGTCAAGTTTACCAATCATGATGTTGAGGAGGCGGGTAAGGCTATCGGTGCGGTCAGGGCAGGGCATGTGACCCTTTGCCAAGCAGCCGGTATAGAGATGAACCAAATAGAAACGGCTTATATGTCTGGTGCCTCGGGAACCTATGTTGACGCTCTGAAGGCTCAGCAAATAGGTATGGTACCGGCTGATGTTAAGAGAATATTCCAAGTGGGAAACACCTCTCTGGCTATGTCCAGGGATATGGTCGCAAACGAAGATGCACTGTGGGACATGCAAAAAATGGCTAACGAACTGCGACAAACTCATGTTATGTTTGCCGATTCTAAGGTTTTCGCCCAGATTTACGTTCTGGAACTTTCCTATTGGACTGAGGGTATGCCCTGGAAGACATACCAACAGTTTCTTAAAAAATACGGGTTTTCTCCTATAGTAGAGCCTGTTAGGATTCCCCAGGTTATTAAGACTGTGACGAGGGACATACCAGACTTTGGGATTATGGGTCTGAAGATAATTCCTGACATTGGGGAACGGAAAGAGATTCTTTTTGAGGGCTGCACCGGATGTGGGAAGTGTATTAAGGCATGCCCCGAGGAGGCTCTTGTTCTGGAAGAAGACGATACCATCGTTATTGACCTGGCTCTATGTGATGGGGTAGCCTGTGGAAGATGTGAGAGGGCATGCCCCGAGAAAGTGTTCGACCTGATTAAGCTACTTACTTCAGAAGCTAAGGTCCGATAAAGTAGATGTTTGTCGGCGGAGGAGAAATGACCATCGATCGATTGGAAGCAAATTCTCTAATGATAGCCACTTTGAAGAAGGTAAAGGGGATCGTGGATGTCAGCCCAATTTCTGAAAAAGATAAGCAGGAGATTATCAGAATTGAGAAGGAGGCTGAAAAGCAGTCTTTGATGGGTATGGGTAAGGTTGTCCCTACAGGGATAATGGAGGTAGTGGCTTGTGATTTGGTCTATGCGGCACTAATGGATATGGACTTTGAGTGGGGTTCTCCCAACCTGATTTTAAAAAAGGGTGAGCGGGTGGTGGGTGAAGAGGTTAGAGATAGCGAAGTTATTGCCAGGCTGTCCCAACAGAAAAATGTCTGGTTTATGCACAAGAATTTTGTTGTTTACAAGGACAGAGTGTCTTTTCCTCAGGATATCATGAAAAAGCTCTGCCATTTTGAGATTCCGTCCCTCCCGGCAGAATGGGGTATACTGGAAGGAAGCGATTTTTCATATCGTTCCCTTATTTACGCTAACCCCGCCACTCCTACTGATATCTTTTTGAAGAATAGCTATTTTGAAGGGCTTGACCAGTGGGGCTTGGGGACTATTCTCATCGGGGTCAAATTGTAACCACGAAATCACTCGCCTATTAGCGTATAACTGCCCATCTAACTATATCGGCCAACAATTATTCAACCATCTTGACATTGATAAGAGTCAGAATAATTATTGTTTCCTGCTTAGTTGCAAAGTGATAGATTTAAGACTCTTGAGCCATTTTTATCAGAAACATTGGCAATTCAAGGGCGCTAACCGGACCCAATACGACTTCCCAATCCCATGAGGCTAACCTTCTAATAGACGCAGCCAAAGGCTCGCATACTCCGGGTAGAATGACCTTACGGTGGCTAACTTCATCGGCTATCCCTGATTCGCCGAGCGATTTATAAATTTCAGAGGGGTTAAGGGTATCTGCCGCCAGAGCAGACTCTAGGCTGTAGCTCTGACTATTTACAGATAATAAAAAGGCATCGACATTAGTTTCCTCAAGGATAAGCTTTATGGCGGAAATAGTTTCATGACAATTTCCGTTTATCAGTACCATAGAATTAGGGGTTGGGTTTCCAATTTTTATAATACCGGGTGTTACTGGTCTTCCTGGTGCGGTATCGCCTATTTCAGGGAGTTCAATCTTAAACACTTTTTCCATTGCGGCTGCAATTTTTTCGTCCAGTATGGGACATTTAGTAGGC
>CAZMJZ010000012.1:0-19562 GCA_964566845.1 uncultured Dehalococcoidales bacterium
TATCTGGATTCTTTGCTAATTGGGTGTTTAGTATGATAGGAAGGTTGCTACCATCTACATGGGTAAGATACAGGGTAGTGATGGGGCTACCATACAAACATTCTGATGCGGTAGGAGAAAGTTGGTTAGCTCCTATCATAATATTCCCACCTAGATGGAAGAAAGCTATTATGAACCCGCTTATAGAGTATCTTGAGTTTATTGTACAGATTCAAGGTAACAATGATTGGATACAAAGCAAATGGGTAGTTGGCGATATTTCTGAAATAAGATTACGTGCAGACGGAGCAACGACAATCTATTGCTACGCTTTATCAAGGCTAGGACATTATGGGGATTGGTACATTGCAGACCAAGTTAACGAAGAGGCTTTTAGGTTACAAATTATCCCTACCAAAATCAGTCTTAGAGTTATTTATACTCTTGATTCCAAGATAGCCGACAGTAAAATATTTAGAATCGTACAAAAAACCAATGATATAGAAAAAATGCTTTATGATTAGTGTTTAGGATGTCCTCCAAGCTCAGACTGGGAGGACACAATGAAGGGACTAATAAAAGGATTAGAAACAAGAAAAATGAAACTGCTAAACAGGAACATAATACAGCAAGCATATATAGATACTCTACAATGTAAATTCTGTGATTCTATAAATATAGTCCGATATGGCTTAACTGCTAAAGGCAAACAGAGGTTCAAATGCCAAAAATGTAAAAGAACTTTCGTGATTGCAGATGCTCCAGAAGGGGCACATTACTCCTATGATATTATTGCTTCAGCCATAAACCAGTTCTATGAAGCATCCTCACTCCATAAAATTAAGCGACAGATAGAATTAGACTATGGCGTATCACCTTCTCATATGACTATATATAGATGGATAACACGTTATAGCAAAAAAGCTTCTAAGGAACTCAACAATCTTCCACTCAGTAGCAGGGGCACTTGGGTTGCTGATGAAACAGTCCTGAAACTAAAATCTGATAAAGGTCAAAATATCTGGTTCTGGGATGTAATAGATGATGATACTAAATTTCTTCTAGCTTCTCATATGTCAGAAACTAGAACTACTATAGATGCTCAGACACTCATGCTAAAAGCAGAACGAAGGGCTAAACTTACCCCCAAAACAGTTATTACGGACAAATTGAGGTCGTATCTAGATGCTATAGAGAAGGCATGGGGTGCAGATATTAAACATGTTGCAACTAGCCCATTTATCAAAGATAGAAAAGGGGACTCCACGAGGGCGATTGAGCGGTTTCACGGCACTTTGAAGGACAGGACTAAAGTAATGAGAGCACTAGCTGACAAGAAAAGTGCTAAAGTTATCCTAGATGGTTGGCTGGTTCATTATAACTTTTTTAGACCACACACAGCACATAAAGGGAGAACTCCTGCTGAAGCTGCTGGAGTAAAAGCATTATATAGAAGCTGGAAAGATGTGGTAAAATCAAAAGATTAAAAGACTTCAAGGAATTTAGAATGAAAACAAATGTTATCTATTGTGGTGATTGCCTCAAGAAACTAGAGCAAATACCATCTGAAAGTATAGACCTTATTTACATAGACCCACCGTTCAGTTCTAACCGAGATTATGTAGCCTTCTGGAAAGAGCAAGAAAAGAGGCACTTCGAAGACAGATTTGAAGATGTAACAGCTTATATCAATTATATGAGACCTAGAGTAGAGGAATTATATAGAGTTTTAAAATCAATTGGTAGTTTTTATTATCATTGTGATTGGCACGCCTCACATTATATTAGGAAGCTCTTAGATACTATATTTGGATATTCTAATTTTCAAAATGAGATAGTTTGGCATTATCGTAAATGGTCAACAGGTAAATCACAATTCCAACGGAATCATGATATTATTCTTTTCTATTCTAAGACTACTTCGACAGAGAGGATATTCAACCAATTATATATGGAAAGAGCAGAATCAACTTTAAAAAGGTTTGGGACGGAGAAAATCAAGTCTGGTTATGATGTTGAAGGACACCGCATTCCTTCTCAAACGGAAGAAATCAAATCTAGAGGCGCACGCCAAGATGATGTGTGGGAAATTGGGCGAGTGCCACCGATAAAGCAATTATTCCCGACACAAAAACCCGAACTATTATTAGAGCGGATAATCAAAGTCAGCAGTAAAAAAGGTGATATTGTTCTAGATGCTTTTTGTGGTTGTGGAACTACATTAATGGTAGCTCAACGAGAAAAGAGAGAGTGGATAGGGATTGATATATCTCCTACAGCTTGTAGGATAATGGCAAAGCGGTTACAGGATAACTATGACATGAAAGAAGGTATAGATTTTTGGGTAAGAGACCTTCCTAAGACTGCAGAAGAGCTAAGAGAATATCCCCCATTTGAATTCCAAAATTGGGCTGTTAATGCTCTTGGTGGTATTCCAAGCAGAGTGAAAGTAAGGAATGGTGGGATAGATGGCAGGCTATACCCAGTTGAAGATATTAGAAAGAAAAAAACTGAAGGTATAGACCTATTCGGTGATATAGATAGATATATACCAATTCAGGTTAAGCGCACAGACCAAGTTGGCAGACCAGATATTGAGAATTTTGAAGTAGCTATGAAAAGAGATAGTAGAAATAAAGGCATATTTGTAGGATTTGCTTTTAGTCATGAAGCAGAAAAGGAGGTTAGGCGTATAGAGCGAGAAGAAGGATTGGAAATTGAGCTTATACTGGTAAGTGAGATTGTAGAACGACAGTTAAATAATCAATTAAAATAAGAGACAACATAGATGTTAAAGAACCGTCTATGGTGGTAACTATTTCTTTTGCCCTTACCTCCTGGGCAAAAATTGCCAGCATCTTATCCCCCGGAACAAATCTGCCTTGGTCATCTACCACCATCATCCGGTCGCCATCCCCGTCATGAGCAATACCCAGGTCAGCACCAAGCTCCCTAGTTGCCTTTATTAAGTCTGCTAGATTGGTTTCAGTCGGCTCAGAATTTCGGGGGAAGAAACCACTGGGATAACAGTTTAACCCTATTACTTCACAGCCTAACCTGGTTAATAAATAAGGGGTAATCATACAGGCGGCACCGCAACCGCAGTCCACCACTACTTTAAGCTTTAATCCGTGAGGGAAGTCCTGCAATATGCGCTGAATATGCTGCTCAATGACTCCGCTGTAGCTGATACTACTCTTAATCTCTTCCCACGGAGCAGCGCTAAAGGATTCATCTAAAACCATTTTTTCTATTTGCTTCCGCTGGTAGGAATCAAAGGGAGAGCCATCCCGGTTAAAAAGTTTGATACCATTGTATCCAGGAGGGTTGTGTGATGCGGTAATCATTGCCCCGGCATCAAATCCTCTGGTAGCAAAGGCAACGGTTGGTGTAGGCGCAACTCCAGCATCGTAGCCACTTGAGCCGCCAGCCAGTAGACCAGAGATAAAGGCGTGTTTTAGAGCATTGCTAGAGGTTCTGGTATCATTACCTACTAATACATTGCTATAAATACTGCCTACAGCCAGTCCTAGCTTCAGTGTCAACTGGATTAGCCAACTGTCCGCTATATACCTTATACCAGAGGTGCCAAATAGATGCATATAGTCATAATTATACTATATTATACCCAAATGTCAACAAGTTATTGTTAATAAAAATCCCAGACTCTCATCTGTACAGGGCAATATTTAGTATCCATTTCCCTACTTGGGGCAAATCATGGTTTCGGTTGTATCTCTGTCATTCTTGCCCAAATTTTATGCTATTTTAAGCCTATCGCCAGAAGATAAATAACCCCTTCAGGTATTGCTTGATATCGTTGCCAGTGGCTAGTCGTTACCAACGCTTAATTTGTGATATTATGGTATTATCGTTAGTTTAATTTGTAGGTGGCGTTAGAATGGAAGGAGATAGTTTATCGGCGGCTTCTATTACTGATAATCTGGAGACTCATTTTATCGGGCAGAGAGTTGTTTACTATCCTAGATTAACCTCAACAATGGAGATGGCAAAGCGAGAGGCGGTAAGAAGGGGAGCGGCAGAGGGTACGGTTATCATTGCCGATGAGCAAACCGCAGGGAAGGGGCGACTGAAGCGTATATGGCTGTCACCCAGGGGTAATATTGCTTTGTCTGTTATTCTCTATCCCGATATGGCTTATCTACCTTCCCTCATTATGGTAGCTTCTCTAGCTGTGGTTCATAGTATTGAGACAGTTACGGGCTTAAAGTCACAGGTTAAGTGGCCTAATGATGTCCTTATTAATGGTAGAAAGGTATGTGGGATTTTAATTGAAAGTTATGTCAGGGGGAATATAGTGGACTATGCTATCATAGGTATTGGACTGAATGTTAATCTCAGGCTTTCCGATTTTCCTGATATTCTATTCACTGCTACCAGTCTTTCCGACGAGTTAGGCAGAGAGGTATCTAGATTAGATTTAATAAGACAACTACTGGTCGAGATAGAAAGATTATACTTGGTTTTGCCGACTGGAGGCTCTATTTACGAGGAGTGGCGGGATAGTTTGGTAACACTGGGTAAAAGAGTTAGCGTAAAATCGGGCAAAACTATATATGAGGGCGTAGCCAAATCAGTAACCATAGATGGCAGTCTGCTGCTGCGCCACCCAGATGGAAGCCTGACCAAGATTGTAAGCGGAGATGTGACCCTGTGTGAGTAACTGGAAATTTCTTTTCCCAGAGCCTGCTACCAAGAGCAGGCTCTGGACGACTTCTTATTGGGTCAGTATTTTCGGGGGTATTTGCCTCGCTAAAAAATTCCCGTGATAGTTATTTGTCAATCTGTTTTTTTTGCTGTCTATCACCACTTAGGCGGGAAAAGACATTGAAAAAGTCTATGGGCAGAGGAAAGATTATAGTGCTGTTTCTTTCCGAGGCTATCTCGGTCAATGTTTGCAGGTAGCGGAGTTGTAGGGTGGTTGGCTCCTTAGCGATAATTGCCCCAGCTTCAGCCAGCCTTGATGAGGCTTGAAGCTCACCATCAGCGTGGATAATTTTAGCCCGTCTCTCTCTTTCTGCCTCAGCCTGAGCTGCCATGCTCCGCTTCATTGTTTCGGCGAGTTCGACTTCTTTAATCTCTACAGTGCTGACCTTTACTCCCCACGGGTCAGTATGTTCGTCAATTATCTTCTGTAGCATTTGATTAAGCTTTTCCCTTTGTGTCAATAGTTCATCCAGTTCGGATTGTCCCAATACATTTCGCAGTGTCGTCTGGGATATCTGCGATGTGGCTCTGATATGGTCTAGAATCTTAACTACAGAGGCTTCCGGGTCAACTACCCTGAAGTATACCACTGCGTTTACCCTGACAGTAACATTGTCCTTGGTGATGACCTCTTGTGACGGGACATCCATAGTTACTACCCTCAGGTCTACCTTCACCATCCGGTCAACGAAGGGGATGATAAGGAATAGACCGGGACCCTTGGCGCCAATAAGTCGCCCCAGGCGGAAGATAACCCCTCGCTCATATTCAGCAACAATCTTGACTGTCATCGGGATAATTATAAGCACAACGAAAATAGCTATACCAACATAGATCCAGAACATTTGTTTACCTCCTTTATTATTCCTTAGTTACATATAACTTTAGGCCATCCACCTTGGTTATAATCACCTCCTCTCCGGGTTCCACCCGGCCCGTCTCAGATACTGCTGTCCACCGTTCGCCCTTAAAGAAAACGGTTCCCTCGGGTTCCAAGGTAGCTTTGACAATAGCCGTCTTTCCCACCAGCTCTTCTCTGCCGGTGGTTGCCTGATGTCGGTGTGCCTTGATTACTCGATTAATCACGAAAGCGAGCAGAGCAGCAATACAGATTGAAACTATAGCAATCAGCCACGGATTTATTTGAAACAATGGACCCCCCTTAAATAGAATTAATGAGCCAATAACTAATGAGGTTACGCCTCCGGCAGTCAATAAACCAAAGGTGGTGGTAAATACCTCAGCAATAAAGAGACCGAAGGCTAGAACTATAAGCAGAACCCCAGCGTAGTTTACCGGTAGCATTCCTAGCGAGTAAAAAGCTAAGAGCCCACAGATACCACCGACTACACCAGGAAAGATAAGCCCGGGGTTGGTGATTTCAACCATTAAACCAAGCATAGCCAGGCTCAATAGGATGTAAGCAATATTCGGGTCACTGATAGTATAGAGGAAGTCTTCGGCTATATTCATCTTGACTTCCTTAATCGTGGCGCCTTGAGTGTTCAGAGTAACTACACTACCATCAAGCATGGTTGCCTGCCAACCATCAAGTTGAGAGACAAGGCTGTCAAGGTCGGAGGCAATCATATCAATAACATTTTGCTCAAGAGCCTGATTCGCCGGGAGTGAAGCTGCTTCTCTAACCGCCTGCTCTGCCCATTCCGCATTGCGCCCGTGAGTATCGGCGATACTTATAGCATAAGCGACAGAATCATTGACCACCTTAGCTTTCATTGCTTCTGACATTTCGGCTTCACCCTCGGAACTCATTGCTACCGGATGAGCGGCGCCAATCTCAGTCCCTGGTGCCATAACGGCTACATGAGCAGATATAGTAATGAAAAACCCGGCTGAGGCAGCTCGAGCTCCTGAGGGGATATATACCACTATCGGAACCCTTGCATTAAGGATGCTTTGCACAATAAGACGCATAGAGGTGTCCAAACCACCGGGTGTATCCATTGTGATGACGCAGGCAATGGCGTTATCTTCCTCAGCTTGCTTAATGCCACGCTCAATGTAATCAACAAGGACAGGGTTAATAGTACCTTCAACATGTAGCACATCAATCCTGGAGCTAGCCGCCTGAGCCTCAATAGCTATAAAGGCGGTAGATATTAAGCCCACCAGAATTACAAGGCGTATAAGTTTCAACATAATTCAATTATATATTGAATATAATCCTATTGCAAAGGAGGCGTAGTTGAATAGATAGGTAAATTAGTGTTAGAATTTACCGAATATTTATCTCAAAGGTGTGGTATATGAGAGTTCAGAGGTGCAAGGGAAGTAGAGACTTATCTCCCGAGAAAATGGTAAGTTTTCGCCTGATTGAGGCAACCTTTAGGGACTGCTGTCTTGAATGGGGGTATAGGGAGGTGAGGACCCCAACCCTTGAATACCTTCACCTATTTACCTCAACCGGGACACTTACCCCCAGTATGTTAAATAGGGTGTATTCCTTTCTTGATTGGGATGGCTGGAGTGGGGAGAGGGTAGTGCTGAGACCTGAGGGCACTATTCCTGTAGTCAGGCTTTATATTGAGACTATGGAAGAGAAAGAGTTAGCCAGGCTTTTTTATGTAACTAATATCTTTGTTTTTGAACAGACAGGCAAGGAGACGAGAGAAAGGTGGCAGTGTGGGGTTGAACTTATAGGGGTGGGGTCAACTATAGCAGATGTGGAATTGATAACCCTGGGGTTAGAGGTTTTAAAAAGTTTAGGACTTGAAGGCGTAGAATTAAGGTTATCGCATGCCGGCTTAATAAGGGCACTGCTAGCCAGGCTTGGGTTAAGCTCAGGAGAGCAGACCAAGATATTTGACCATATTTTGGATGGGGATATAGAAGCGCTGACCAGGATGAAGTCGGAGAGACCTGAGCTAGACAGCATTATGCCTTTGTTAGACCTGAAGGGAAAATCATCCGGGTTTCTAAAAAATTTGAAGGCGCTATTTACCCAGGATTTAGCTGGGCTTGAACTCCCCATTGATGATTTCATAAGTACTGTTGACCAGCTTGAGGCTTTAGGTTATGACTATCAGATTGATATAGCTTCAGGCAGGGACTTTGAATACTATACCGGGGTGATTTTCCAGTTCTTTATAGGTGAGGAGAAGGTAGGTGGTGGGGGGAGATATGATGCCCTTATTCCTTTAATGGGTGGTAAGGATATTCCAGCATCAGGTTTTGCCCTCTACCTTGACCGATTGATGGATATGGTAAAGCCGGAAATCTTAGCTGAGCCTTCAGGTCAGAGAGTTCTAATCAGGGCTGAACCAGAGGCAGTGAAAGAAGGCTTTAACATCGCCAGTCACCTTCGTGAAGCCGGGTATGTGGCTGAACTTGCTCTGGGTGGTCGTGAGGTAAATGACTTGAGGTGGACGATTGATGTTCAAAATCAAGCCCCTCTATTCATTTTAACTGACCAGGTTAAAAACCGAAAGTTTGAGGCGCAAACTGCGGACGAGGTATTAAAATTATTGTAACCGTTCACCTTGCTGTCATACTGTTGGAAGCTCTGACACTGAATGAAGTGAAGTGGAAGAGACAGCGAAGAATCTCCAGGTGCTTCAGATCCTTCCCCTTCGCTTTCTCTCAGGGTCAAGGTGACATACAAGTGGATGGATGCTCATAGATTATTACAGTAAATGAGCGAGGTTTTAGTAATTTTGGGGGAGAAAGGTGTCGATAAAGATAGCATTGCCCAAGGGGCGCCTTTTAGGTGACACAGCTAGCTTGCTCCGCAGGGCAGGCTGGGGGCTAGATGGCTACCATGAGACGGCGCGTTTTTACCGCCTTAAGTCATCAAAGTTTCCCAATTTTATAGCCAAAGTGGTTCACGAAAAGGATGTACCTATTCAGGTAGCGGTGGGAAACTATGATTTAGGCATTTGTGGGCTGGATTGGATTGAAGAGCTTTTAGTTAGATACCCAAGTAGTGCCTTGGTCAAGGTGAGAGACCTGGGATACGGAGATGGCGCCTTATATATGGCTGCCAACAGGTCTGCGGTAGCCACAGTGGCGGAGTTAAAAACCAAGCCGGGCATCATACGCATTGCTAGTGAGTATCCCAACCTAGCCGAGTCCTTTGCCGTAAACTTTCGGCTGAGACGCTTTGGAGTCTTCCCCCTGTGGGGAGCGGCTGAAGTTTATCCCCCAGAAAGTTGCGATTTGGTATTAATCCAGGGGAGGACAAAGGGGCCAATCTTCAACTATGGACTAAAGCCGTTAGCCAAAGTCCTTAATTTTAGTACCTTTCTGATAGCTAATACGAGTAGCTGGGAAACAAAGGACTTGGGCGACATATTGGCTTCTATCTATCATAGTAAACCGGTGGTTAGACGAAAGCACCTCTCATCAGCGGAGGCGGTGACAATGCCGGAAATTGCTGGTCAGGGTTTTCCCGCGGTGGATGATAGCATAGTCCGGTTAGCTTTACCTGATGGACATCAGCAAGTACCTGCCCTTCGTCTGCTCAGTAAAGCTGGTATTCGGATTGATGATTACACATCACCGGTAAGCAATCGTCGACCAACTACCAATTTATCTGGGGTCATGATCAAGGTAATTAGACCTCAGGATATGCCACTGCAGGTAGCTAATGGGAATTTTGACTTGGCTATTACCGGTAGGGATTGGTTACGGGAGCATCTTTACCGATTTCCATCTAGCCCGGTGACAGAGCTTCAAGACCTCAAATTTGGCAAGGTAAAAATAGTGGCCGTGGTGAGTAAAGATTTGCCCATAGCCGATGTTTATAGCTTGAGACAACTCATTGCCAAGCGATTGGTACCATTTAGAGTGGCTTCAGAGTATTTGAATATAGCTGATAAGTATGCCAGGGATAATCATATGGGAATGTATAGGGTGATTCCTACCTGGGGAGCCAGTGAAGCCTTTATACCCGAGGATGCCGACCTTTTGATAGAGAATACTGAGACAGGGCGAACCATATCTCGTCATAACCTTAAGATTATTGATACCCTTTTTATATCAACTGCTTGCCTGATTGGTAACACCAATAGCATGCATAGTCCTATCCGAAGTGAAAGGATAAAGTCTATTATTGAGACCTTACAAACTGCAGTGGAGGACGTCTAAATTGAAAATTATTGAAGGTTTTCAGTTAGCCGAATCTATACTATCCAGGCAAGTACCGTCTGAGTTTTACCCGATTTCACCAGCTCTTAGGCAAAGGCTAAAAGAGATGTTTGGCACTGATGACCCAGAGGAGGCTGTCAGGCAAATTGTTAATGAGGTGCGTAATAGAGGAGATGCCGCCCTTTTTGATTATACCTTGAAGATTGATGGCATAAAGATTACCTCACTGGAGGTAAGTAAACAACAGACGGCTGGTGCCTATCGGGAGGTAGATAAAGAGCTTTTATCGGCACTCAAGCTGGCAGCGGACCAAATTCGTTCGTTTTATTCGGTACAAAAAAATAGTTTTTGGAGTGGAGGCACTAAGCCCGATTCAGGTCAATTAATCCGCCCGTTAGAGCGTGTTGGCGTTTATGCTCCCGGTGGCACTGCCTGCTATCCATCAACGGTGCTGATGACAGCCATACCGGCTAAGGTGGCTGGTGTTAAGGAGGTTATTCTGGTTACCCCGCCAAGAGGGGAAGGGGCAATTCCTGCACCTACGCTAGTGGCGGCTGATATTGCTCAGGTTGACCGCATTTTTAGTGTGGGTGGTGCTCAGGCGATTGGTGCCTTAGCCTTCGGAACTGAGTCTATTCCTAAAGTGGACAAGATTTGCGGTCCGGGTAACATCTTTGTGGTTTTGGCTAAGAAGCTGGTATATGGGGCAGTTGATATTGATGGGCTTCAGGGACCTAGTGAGGTGTTAATTATCGCTGATGAGGGAACTAACCCTGAATATTGCGCTGCTGACCTTTTGGCTCAGGCGGAACATGACCCCTTAGCCTCAGCTATTTTGATAACTACCTCACGGTGGTTGGCAGATAAGGTGAGCCAGGAGGTTGAACAGCAGCTTGAGAGCTTGGAGCGGCAAGCAATAGCTGCTGAATCCTTAAAAAATAGAGGGATGCTCGTAGTGGTTACTGATGTAGATGAGGCTATAGAATTAGCTAACCTTTATGCCCCTGAGCACCTTTGCCTGATGATGCAGAAGGCAGCTTCTTACATCGATAAGGTGTCTAATGCCGGATGTATATTTGTAGGGGAGAACTCAACTGTGGTCTTGGGTGATTATGTGGCTGGACCGAGCCACGCTTTACCTACGGGCGGGACAGCTCGATTCAGCTCACCACTGAATATACTGGATTTTATTAAAATTATAGATTTGGTTAATATAGATGGGGCTAGTTTAAAACAGCTAGGTCCATCAGCAGTAACTATAGCTAGAGCTGAGGGGTTTGAGGCTCATGCCCGGGCAGTAGAGAAACGGCTGGAGGCATCAAATTAAGCGAGGTAGTCTATTGTGGTTTCTTTTAATGGAATAGAAAAGTTAATACGGTCTCATCTGATGACCTTTGGCGGTTATGCTGCCAGTACCTCCCCTGAAACATTAAAGGGGAAGGTTGAAGTTTCGGTGGAAAATATTATTAAGCTGGATGCTAATGAGAATCCCTACGGCTGTTCGCCAAGGGTGAGCCGGGCTCTGGCGACCTACCCCTATTTTAATATTTACCCTGATGACGGGCAGGCCGAGCTCAGGGAACTATTGGCTGAGTATACTGGCATTAGTGCCGAGTGTATCGTGGCTGGCGGTGGCAGTAACCAGCTAATAGACCTCATTATACGCTTATTTGTCGGGTTGGGTGATGAGGTGATAAACTTAGTCCCTACCTTTGATATATATCGTTTTAGCACGCAAATAAATGGCGGCACATTGATTGAGGTACCTCGGGATGAAAACTTCGCTGTCAATGTCAATGCAGTAAAAGCAGTCATAAGCAAAAAGACAAAATTAATATTTCTGGCTAACCCTAATAGTCCTACGGGGAATATAACACCCCAAAAGGATATATTAGAAATATTAGATACGGGGCTCCCAGTGGTAGTTGATGAAGCATACTATGAATTTAGTGAGGAAACAGTGGCTCCGCTGGTTAGCCAGTATGAAAATTTGATGGTACTGCGGACCTTCAGCAAATGGGCAGGGCTGGCTGGTTTGAGGGTTGGTTATGGTATCTTCCCGCCTAAAATTGCTGATTATCTGCTGAAAATCAAGATACCGTATAATGTAAATGTAGCGGCTCTAGTGGCAGTGAGGGAGTCGCTAAAGGATATTGACTACTTACTGGGCAGAATAAAGGCTATAGTTAGTGAAAGGGATAGGCTTTTTGGTGAGTTAAAGAAGCTACAATTCTTGAAGCCTTTCCCTTCTCAAGCTAACTTCATTTTCTGCTCGGTTCTAAATGGTAAAGCAAGCCAGCTCCATCAAAAATTGCAAAGTAAAGGCATTCTGGTTCGTTACTTTGATAAGCCACTTTTACAAAATGCTATCCGCATTAGCGTGGGCAAACCAGAACATACTGATGCCTTAATCAGGGCACTTCAAGAATTAGGAGGGAAAATAAGTGGCTAATAGACTGTCTGTTATCAAACGAGAGACCAGGGAAACAAATATCAGCTTGGAGCTTAATATTGATGGTAGTGGTAAATGTGAGGTGAGCACCGGGATTAGAATGTTTGACCATATGCTGGCTCAGCTTGCCCGCCATGGAATATTTGATATAAAGATTTCAGCGACAGGGGATGACCAGCATCACTTGGTAGAAGATGTGGCTATTTGTTTGGGTAAAGCCTTTGGTGAGGCCCTGGGGGAGAAGCGGGGCATTAGCCGAATGGCTAATGCTTTAGTGCCTATGGATGATGCCTTAGCTATGGTAGTAGTGGACATCAGTGGTCGAGGATACAGTGTATTAGAGCTGCCCTTTAGTGATAATGATATGTTCGGATTCCCTACTGATCTTATACGTCATTTCCTTGAGTCCTTTGCCATTGAAGGCAGGCTCAATCTCCACGCCAAGATTGTATACGGTATCAATGACCATCACAAAGCCGAAGCCCTGTTTAAAGCGTTGGGTAGAGCTTTGGATACGGCAACCAGAATTGACGAGCGCATTAGCGGCGAACTGCCCAGCACCAAGGAGTTGCTAGAGGGGTAGTTAGCCCGCTTGCGTCTGAATCTTATTCCAAACCCGCTGAAGGGCCAAGTCAATTAGGCCATTCAATACTGTTGCTTTGAAGACAAGCCCTAGCCCGATGACTTCTTGTGAAACGCCTACTAACTTTGTAGGGGCCGAGGTAACGATGTTATTCCTAATCATCGTGGCTGAAACTACTCCAACAAATAGATAAGGGAGCCCAGTGCCAATAACAATTTGATCCCTATTATATTTGGTCTCCTTCATGTTTAGAAAGACTGGGCTTCCGCTTGACCCAGGAAAAACTTGAGCATCTATTAAGAATTGCGCCTCTCCATTGTAGTTTAGCCTTGGATGACTAGCTGTTACGCCACTTCTCAATATAGGCAAGTTGTGGCGTTGGTCATAGCGATTCTCAGGGTAACCTATAAAAATTACTCTTTGCCCGACATCAAGTTCAGGTTCAGTGAAATTCGCAAAAACTCCTTTGTCGAGAAATTTATAGTATATCTGTGAACCCAATTGAGAGACGAGGCTTGACATATTAATACATGCAAGATCGATTTCGGGATTGGGGTGAAGGAATAGAACTTCTTTACTACTGGTAGCTTGATAGGTTATAGTTTGTCTCAATTCGGGAAGATTGGAAGCTACATTCCTACGATGAAAAGTAATACTTAACTTTTGACTTCCTTCCAGTACATGTTTATTTGAAACTAGTAAGACCAAACTCTCCTCGGGGTTCTGAGGGAAGTCAACCTTGAGTAAGAATCCGGTCCCGATACCTCGAAGCGTATTGTCATCGTTCAGGAGTTCTATCCGTAGGGTTGAAAAAAGAACCTGTTCCAGAAATGATTGAGGGTCTAACGTATCTATGCTCTCTATAGTCTTCCTTCTTAAACCAACCTATCTTAATTTCCTCCCCGTCAGCCTCTCGTAAGCCTGCTCGTATCTCTTGGTGGTATCTTCAATAATTTCTGGGGGGAGCATGGGGGCTGGGGGTTCTTTATTCCACCCTGACTGAACGAGCCAGTCACGAACCGGCTGCTTGTCATAGCTAGGTTGGGAGTGACCAATTTTATATTGCTCAGCGTCCCACAGGCGGCTTGAGTCAGGGGTCAGTAGCTCATCAATAAGGATGAGCTTGTCATTATCCAGCCCGAACTCCATCTTGGTATCAGCTATGATAATGCCTCTGGCTTGGGCATACTCTTGGGCAAAGCTATAGATAGCTAGGCTTTTCTCCTTCATCTCCTCGGCTAGAGCTTCACCCACTATTCCCATTACTTTATCCATACTTAGGGGCTGGTCGTGTCCGGTTTCTGCTTTAGTGGTTGGAGTAAATAATAGCTGGGGTAATTCCTGGCTTTGTTTTAAACCTTTGGCTATAGGTATCCCAGAAATAGTTCCATACTGCTGATATTCTGCCCAGGCTGACCCGGCAAGGTAGCCACGCACCACACATTCAATAGGAATACGTTCTATCTTTTTAACAATCATAGACCGACCAGCCAGGTATGAAGGGTAGGGGAAACGGTCTTCATCAAGAATATAGGTATCAAGGCAGTGAACATCATCAATGGCTTCTACCAAATGATTGGATACCAGATTTGCCGTTTGCCTAAACCAGAAGATAGAGAGCTGATTAAGCACCCAACCCTTATCAGGAATACCGCAGGGCAAGATAAAATCGAAGGCTGAGATTCGGTCGGTAGCTATAATAAGAAGGTGATTGCCCAGGTCGTAGCTATCCCGAACCTTGCCCCGGATAAATAATGGCAGTGGCAGGTCTGTATTTATTAGAATTGATGGACTAATACTCATATTGCTCTAGGTGCTAGCTCGGAAGGCTCAGCTATACCAAGTTTCTCTTTCCATTGGGATTCGGTCAAGCCTAGTCGGGCAAAGATGACATCTACGTAACGCAGATAGTATTGATAATCAAAAAGTGGCTCAATCTCGGCTTGGGGCAGAATGGCAGTAACCTCAGGGTCAGCCTTTAGCAGACTGAGGAAGTTTCTATGCCCCTTCCAGGATTTCATAGCGTTGCGCTGGACCAATTCGTACGCTTTTTGCCGACTCAGTCCTTTATCAATAAGAGCCAGCATTACTCGCTGGGAGAAAACTAAGCCTTTAGTTAGCTCTATATTCCGTTTCATTCGTTGTGGATAAATATGTAGCCCTTTCATTATTGAGGTGAAAAGGGCAAGGGAGTAGTCCAGTATAAGGCAGGAATCGGGTAGGATAATGCGCTCGGTGCAGGAGTGGCTTATGTCGCGCTCATGCCACAGGGCAACGTTTTCCATTGAGGTTAGAGCATAGCCTCGTACCAATCGGGATAAGCCGCATATTCGTTCACAAAGCTCTGGATTTCGCTTGTGCGGCATAGCTGATGAGCCGGTTTGCCCGGTGGAGAAGGGTTCTTCTATCTCTCGGGTTTCGGTTCGTTGCAACCCCCTAATCTCGGTAGCGAATTTCTCTAGAGAGCTGGAAATTATAGCTAAAGTGGTTGTGAATTGAGCGTGGCGGTCGCGTTGTAAAACCTGGCTTGATACTGGGGCTGGGGTAAACCCTAATCTGGCACAAGCTTTGTCTTCAACCTCGGGGGATAATGTAGCATAGGTGCCTACTGCTCCTGAAATCTTTCCTACAGCGATAGCCTTTTTGGCTTCGGTAAGCCTTCGCTTATTGCGCTTCATCTCCTCAATCCATAATGCCAGCTTTAGCCCCAAGGAGATTGGTTCAGCATGAATGCCATGGGTGCGCCCTATCATAGCCGTATATTTATATTTTATTGCTTTTTCCGCCAATACCGAGATGAGTTCTTTTATATCCTGACTTAATAGCTCGGTTGCCTCAACTAGCTGCAAGCTAAGGGCGGTATCTATTACATCAGAAGAAGTAAGACCGAGATGGATAAATCGCGATTCATCGCCCAGACTCTCCGATACCGAATTAAGGAAGGCAGTCATATCATGATGGGTTTCCTTGAGAATTTCCTCCATAAGTTTAAGATTAACTCTGGCTAGCTTTATCTTGGGTACAGCTTCTCTGGGAATGACACCCAATTCAGCCCATGCCTCACAGACAGCAATCTCTACCTCAAGCCACTTAGCAAACTTATTCTCGTCTGACCAGACTCTTTTCATTTGCGGTCTGGAATACCGTTCAATCATTTATTATCTCCTTGAGGTTGTTTAACTACCTTACCCTCTTAATCATCCTCCCCTTCAAAGGAAAGAGGAAAGGAAGGTTTTTGAAGGAGCGAAACCCCTTCAACCTGCTCCTAATAAACACTTCCTTCCCCTTGTAATTCACGCCTATATTTTCCGTAGGCTTCTCGTATTTTATCATACTTCAGGGATAAAATTTCAGCAGCCAGATAAGCGGCATTCTTAGCCCCGGCAGTGCCTATAGCCACCGTGGCTACCGGTATCCCGGCTGGCATTTGAACTATGGAGTAGAGGGCATCCATGCCTTTTAGTTCGCTGGTGGCTAAGGGGATACCTATTACCGGCAGAGTAGTCCAGCTAGCCAGGACTCCAGGCAGATGGGCGGCTCCACCGGCAGCGGCAATGATGACCTCAACCCCCCGACTTTGGACAGCCAGCCCGTATTGCCTAGCCTTCTCTGGGTTACGGTGGGCTGATATTACATTGACCTCATAATCAATGCCAAGGCTGTCTAGTGTATCCAATGCTGGCTGTATGGCTTTAGCATCTGATTTAGAACCTATAACTACGGCTACTAGTGGCATAGTATTAAACTCACCTTCTTAATCCTTAATCTTTAGTTAATTGCATGGACTTCGGCATTCTCTCTATTAAGATTGCTTCGCCCTTCTACCGAAGGACTCGCAATGACGAGGAGTTGTCTTTGCGAGGAGTCCTTCCCAGAAGGATGACGAAGCAATCTCGTTGTGCATTGAGCTACTCAACATATTTTAATTTAAGAAGTCACCCAGGTAGTTTTTTTGAAGGGGTCGACAGAGTCGCCTCTGGCGAGCTTTACCCCTTCAATCATCCCTTTTTTCAGCGATGTCTTTGCGGTAGTGGCAACCCTCAAAGTGAATTCGTGCTATATTAGCATAAACCTTTTCTCTCGCCTCGGCAATAGTTTTACCGGTAGCTACTACAGTAAGCACTCGCCCTCCATTAGTCAATATCTCTTCTGGTTTTGGCCCTATCTTAGTTCCAGCGTGAAATACCAGAATGTCTTTATCTAAATTATCCAAGCCGCTAATGGGGAACCCCTTTTGATAGCTACCGGGATAGCCGGCTGATGCCATCACTACTCCCAAGCAGGCTTCCTCACTCCATTCTACATTTATTTGGTCAAGGTTGCCATTAATTACACCGAGGAGAATATCTACCAGGTCGGTTTTGAGTAAAGGGAGGGTAACCTGGGCTTCTGGGTCACCAAACCGGGCATTAAATTCTAGCACCTTTGGTCCGTCAGTGGTAATCATTAATCCACCATAAAGAACGCCTTTATAAGGTTCTTTTTCTTTCTCCATAGCCTTTACAACTGGTTCCATGATGATTTCCATTACTGTTTTAGCCAATGTGGGGGTCATGAAGTGTGGCGGGCTATAGCTACCCATACCACCAGTATTGGGTCCACGGTCTCCGTCATATATCCTTTTATAGTCACAGGCGGATACCATAGGGATGACGGTGGTGCCATCGGTAAAGGCGAAAGCGCTCATCTCCTTTCCTGATAAGCACTCTTCAATAACTACCTTTTCCCCAGCGGCACCAAAGGCTCTAGACTCCATAAGGTTGGTAAGAGTGTCCAAGGCTTGTGGAATTGAGTCGGCTACGATTACGCCCTTACCCGCCGCCAGCCCATCGGCTTTGACCACAATAGGCAGTGTCTGCCGCTGTATATATTCCTTTGCTTCAGTATAGGTAGAGAAGCTGGTGCTTTGAGCACAGGGGATACCATATTTTTGCATCAACTCCTTGGCGAACACCTTGCTTGACTCTATCTCAGTAGCTTTCTTAGTCGGACCGAAAATAGGAATACCTATACCCTGGAAGTAGTCAACGATACCATCAGCTAGAGGTGCTTCTGGTCCGATAACAGCAAGGTCAATACACTTTTCCTGGGCTATTTTGCTGATGGACTCTATATTATTAGGGCTAATATCCAGATTATGGGCAATTTGGGCTGTGCCGGCATTGCCCGGAGCGACAAAAATATCCTTAACCTTTGGGCTCTGGGCTAGCTTCCAGACTAAGGTATGCTCTCTAGCCCCGCCGCCAACAACCAGTATTTTCAGTGTTCACTCCTTTTTTTGTAGAAATTTGAGAGGTGATGGTCTTGACAAATGGCGAATTTGCGTGCATAATTATATGCATTATACTATAGTAATTAAACGACTCTCTGCTGTACTGCCAACAGAGGGTTATTTATCTGCCCGTTGTTGTGCTGCCAGCAACGGGCTTTTTGGTTTCATTCATCCTTTTGCACCCAGCAATCCAGCAAAAATTCTTCAGTCAGACGAATGCGCACATCCGCAGCCTCTCTAAGGTTTTTAGCCCACCCTTGCCACATTACACACGCGTTTTCTACATACTTATGTGTGTGTTCTTTAATAAAATTAACTGCCTCAGCCAAATCAGCATCGCCTGATACCAGAATGGCGATGTCGTAGGCGTCAAGAAGGGCTAATCCTACCATGTCAATAACAATCCTGGTATCTACGCCCTTTTGAATATGTGTCGTATACGTAATATCTTTGCCACACAATGGACAACGGATTTTAACTGGTCTGGGAGCGAGCCTGCCAAGTCTAAGTTGGAGATAGTCCACATAACCAAGGCGGTTTAGGAAGGCTTGATGCCGCCTGGCTGCATCAGAGTCCCCTTCCAGCATCGGTACATGGTAATAATAAATGCGTATTAATTGGCGTTCTTTGGTCAATTTCTTGGCAAGATTCTCTATATCGATGATATCTTGTCTATGCAGTCCGTCCCTAACTGCAAAATATAAATTGCTACCATCTACAAAGACCGCTACTCGTGATAAGTTGTCAGGAATCATAGTTCACCTCCTTTAATACTGGTCAACCTCACCTCCTTTCTCGCCCTCTCTTTTACAGGAGAGGGAGAATATTTCTTTTAAATAGGCTTCATCACCCCTAAAAACTACCCTTCTTTCATACTCAAAGCTGTTATAGGACTTTGATAGAATAATTTTTTGATTTTATCAGGTTCTCTAGCATCTATTAAAAGTAGTGTTAAAATTGCAGAAGATAAGTTGATAGGGAAAGTTATTATTAGTTCGTTATCATCTATAGACCATTTTATTTGCAGCGTTTTTTGCTCTAATTTTGTTAACTCTTCTGGTGATACCCCCTTCTCTAACGCATGGAATATTTGCTTTTGAGGGAAAGCTTCCTTTAGGGTATCTTTAAGAGCTTCAATATTATCATTGAGCCACTCTTTGGGAATTTGTAAAGTCCTTGATAGTGAAGCGCTTGCTATGCTTAGTTGTATTTTTGCGAGCTTGTCTGTTGCCCGTTTCAATTTAAGTGAGCTTACAGTTGAGAGTGTTGCGGCTACAAGTAAAACCGCAGTTAATCCAACTAATACCCTTGTCAAGATGATTAAATCCATATTGTACATTAACTTGGCTATGTAATTTATTTTTTCTACTCCCACTCAATCGTAGAGGGGGGTTTGGAGGTTATGTCATAGACTACCCGGTTTACTTCGGGTACCTCATTAA
>CAZMJZ010000013.1:0-19516 GCA_964566845.1 uncultured Dehalococcoidales bacterium
TCTTTTTAAGGTCAAAAGATAACTGGCGCAGGTCATTTACCTGGTCAAATGAGGTACCGGGTATGTTCAAATCGCCGTCCTCAAGTTCACTAACAATATTGGCAATACTACCGTGGGAGATTCCAGTCTCCTCTTCAATCCCTCTATAGGTATAACCGAGCAAGTAGTAGTGAGCTACTTCAAGCCTTTTTGTTCTGGTTATTTCCTTCATTGTTATACCTCTTATACAGTATGATTTGTTACAAAAAATGGAAAAACATTTGACTATTTTGCCATTTGACTGACCTTTTGACTTATTTGACCACCGCTCTTGACCAAATTGACCAAGATATTTTTATTCATAACTTTTACCTCGAAAAGCCAAGGGGGTGTCTAACCCCTATTTTTCAGGTGAACCCCCACTATCCCTTACCATAGAGCGTGGAGTGTGGATTGGACCAGGCGGCATCGCCGGCCTCTCGTCCGGCCTGCGTTAACCGGTAATACTTTCTGGGTGGCCCCAGTGGGTAATTACTTTGAAAGGCAGATGGCTCTTCTCCGCCGGTAAACTCCACCCACCCCAGCCGACGCAGTGTTGAAAAATAGATAATAAAAGAATGATATCGGCACCCATTGGCTTTATACGGCATACGAGCCAGAAACTTCTCGGTAAGTTTCTCAATGAGGTCTGGATTTATAGAGCGCTTCTCACGGCGTGCTTTTCTTTCCTCCATTCTGCTAGCTCTATCCAGTGCGGTAGCTTTGCGAAGGGCCGTCTTATAATGATAGAAAACATCGGCTTGAGGAGCGCCAATATGTGGATCTATCACCGGTGAACCATTTGGGCTATTACCCATAAGATACTCCCGGATGAACCATCCACAACCAAAGACGCGTATGAAACCGCCTCTCTCTGGCTTCAGCAGCTCAACCACTACTGCCCTCCTCCAGGACTTCCCTTCCGCCATAGCTTGTCATACCAATCACGCTGTTCCTTACCAGAAACCTTCCTGTACTTGGCCGTGGTGTTAAAGCTAGCATGCCCCAGATGCTCTTGAAGAAGTCTGAGTCCGTCTCCTGAGTCATCTAGCTTCACAGCGTGGACAGCAAATGCGTCTCTCAGCCGATGGGGGCTTATGTTGTGTATCTTTCCTGTTTCGGGAGTAACCAGCTTCGGCAGCCGTGCTTTCTCAGCACAGTCCCGGATTATCTGCCATGACCGGTGGCGGTTAATGCCGAATATCAGCTTCTTACCATCACGAATAACCGAACCACCGCGGCGAATATACTCTCTAAGCAGGCTCAAGGTGTCATTATCCAGAGGCAATACCCTCTGCCGACGGTGTTCCTGCTGCTGGGTCAATGCTTTTTCTATCTTACCGCCGCACCTGGAGCAAAAAGTATGGTTTATTCCCAGTCTGGCCCCGCACTCAGGGCAGGATAGCTTGGTGCGGCTCTTAAGATGCATTATGGTAACGCTACCGCGATCAAAATCTATGTCGTTGGGTGTCAAAGCCAGAGCCTCACTGATACGGCAGCCAAGACGAAACAAGAGGCGAATTAACAATCTATCTCTGAGATTGTCTGCTTCTTCTTCCATTGAAGATACCTCTTCCGGTTCAAGGTACGTTTTCAAATTTGTCGCTTTCTTCCAACGTTTTCTCGGCACTATGTTTCATAGTACCAGCCAGAATGCTTCTAGCGATAATACGAGACAGAGCCTTCAGCCCTTCCATTGGGGTCAGCGTGTCGACTATCGAGTCTTTCACTTGTAATTTTGATTGAGTGCTTGATTTATGTTTCACTATTTATATTATAGCAAACGCTATGATACAACTAATTTATGTTAAGACACTTGACAGATGCATCATAAAACGCTTATAATGTTTACTTAGGTATAGTTATCTGCGCAATATGCTTGTCAAGGGGGATGTTAGCGAAAATGCCTAAAAAAGTCTCTATTATTGATAAGAGAAATTGGCTGGAGAAATACGAAGGTGGGAAGTCGGAGGCTGCTATTGCCTCCGAGAGCAAACATGATATCAGGACAATCAAGAATGGTATTGAAGAGGCGCGTCGAGAGGTAGACATCAGGTTAGCCAGGGCAGAAATGCTAAAAGAGGCTCTACACAAACATCAGGATAGCTTGGAGGGAGAACTAAGGAAGATCCTTAAGGACCTCGAGATTCCTCATAGCGATTTTGCGCCGTTATCCTGGTATCGTGGTAATGATTCTATCTTTGTGACAAACGAGTTTACTGCGCAAAAGAGTGAGAGTGCCCGGTTTGCTAAAGTTGGCAGAAAACCTGCTCACGAGGCTACCACAGTACTCGACTTGCTGAGACAGCATCTTAAGAATGATAAATTATGGAAGTGGCTTGCTCAATGGGAAAAAAGACTTGCCTCTCATTTAGCTGATAGGGAGGCACTACAAAGGAAAGTAGTGGCTGTACTGGAAGAGAAGACCGGATACAAGGTGATTGATGATAGAGATGTAGTTGCTTCGCCTTTCCTCTTCTCCTATACTACCGGTCACCTACTATACAAGTCAGCCATGGATTCCGCTTTTAGTTCAGGCCACAGTGGTAAAATGGAAGACAACATGATTGCCGATACCCAGAGGGGTGCGGTCACCTATCACAATTCCATTCTAGCAGAAGCCCCGGACCATGAGGAAGTTACGCGAAGTAATATATTAGCCGCGTATCGGGAACTCCTGTCATCATACGAATTAATGAATGTTATCAATACATTTGTAATTCTAAAAGAATCAGTTACTAGGGTAAGGCAGGCTATGGAGGAGATATTACTACTGGGTTTTATTCCAGGCCAATGCAATATCTGTAAGCGCCTGGGGTTATAGGTGTTATTGAGGAGATAAGGTATGAAAGCAGCAATATATGCCAGAGTTTCTTCAGAGCGACAGGATGTTGACCTATCTATCTCGGCACAGCTACACGCTCTACGAGATTACGTTAACAAAAATGGCCATTATGTGGTCAGAGAGTTTGTGGATGAAGCAGAGAGCGGCAAGACCACTGACCGCCCGGCGTTTCGCGACATGGTCTCTATGGCCAGACGCGCAACAAAGCCGTTTGATATCATTCTAGTGTGGAAATACTCCCGGTTTGCCCGAAATAGAGAAGACTCAATCATCTTTAAGACCATGCTTAGAAAAGCCGGTGTACAGGTAATATCTATCACCGAGCCATTCGAGGATACTCCCACAGGCAGGTTACTTGAAGCTATGATTGAGAGCTTGGATGAGTTCTACTCGGCAAATCTGGGGGAAGAGGTAACCAGGGGTATGAGAGAAAGTGCTTCTCGTGGCTTCTATGTTGCCAGCTATGCACCGTACGGATACCGAAAAGTGAAGGTGCCTGACGGTAGCAGGGAACGTCCTAAACTTGAGATTGAACCATACCAAGCACCGATAGTGCAGCGTATCTTTAAGGAAGTTACTGAAGGTAGGGGGCTAGTGGAGGTCGCCAAAGCCCTAAACCGGGAAGGAATAATCAGCCCACGAGGTAATAGCTGGGGTAAAACAACTATACACAAAATACTGACCAACGAAGCGTATATCGGTACTTTGGTTTGGGGTCGAAGTAGTGTGCGTAATATGCCTCCAATACGATCGGAAGAAGCCTGGTCAGCCATTGTTAGCCGGGATATCTTTAACCATGTTCAAGCGCTGATAAAAGAGAGAGCTTTTATCACCACTCATCCGAAGCGAGTTTCCAGTAACTATTTGTTAAGTGGGCTGGCAAAGTGCGGCTACTGCGGTAAGGCATTAGTGGGACAGGATGCAAAAGGGGGCAGATTTCATTATTACGTGTGTGGTACGTTACAAAAAAAGGGTACAGGGTCATGCCCTGCAAGATATACCAATAGCAGAAAGCTTGAGCAAGTGGTCATTCGTAAAATAAAAGAACACGTCCTCACCTATGAGAACCTTTGCGAACTGGTACATCTGGTAAACGAGGAGATGGACGCTGCAGCCGGTGACTATCGGGAACGTCTGAATGTCATTTCTTCTGAGACAGATAATGTGAATCAGCGTCTGGAGAGATTGTATGACGCCCTGGAAACTGGTAGTTTACAGCTTGCCGACCTAGCACCCCGAATCCAGCGTCTCAGGCAACGTCAGGAGCAGCTAAATGCGGCACGTTTGGAACTGGAGAATCTGCTTTCCGATAGGAAGGTTGAGCTTGCCGACATGGAAACGGTGAAGAGTTACGTTGAAGACTTACGAAACCTACTTGAAGATAGCTCGCTGGCTGAGAGAAAATCCTTTATCAAGAGCTTTGTCAGAGAAGTAAGAGTTACTGGTACCGAAGTCTTACTTACCTATAATATCCCGCTTTCAGCAAGTTCTTCATCCCAGGACACTCTCGTAGTTCCCCCTATTGTACACGATGGTGGGCGATACTGGACTTGAACCAGTGACCTCTTGCGTGTGAAGCAAGCGCTCTAACCACTGAGCTAACCGCCCACCTATAAACTGTATCTAAATACTACGTTAAAAGTCGTGGAAAAGCAAGTTGTATACCGCTCAACTTTCGAAACTCTAGTCCCTCCCGCAAGTCTTGAATCTCTCTCTAAAGGTTATATCCATAACTGTAAATGCGTATAGTGCCCCCCAAGTGGTATGGAAATGGCTCGGTATATCCTACCCTATTAGCAAAGCCAACTAACAAAAAGGGAGAATATACCGATAGAGGAATAATACCTCAAGGGGCAAGGCTGGTACTGGGCATAGCCCTTGAGGAGGCAGTAGCCGACTCCTGGAAGAGACAATCCCTCTCCTCTACGTTGAGGGGTTATCGACACGAGATTTCAAATGGGCGCTTATTACACTTTGGGGTCAGAGCGGTCTTGCCCGCTCCAGTCCTTCAGTTGAAGGACTGGCAAATAGCCCTCTTAATGATCTGGTGGAGCTTGGGCTAAAATCGCTCCGGTTTATCATTGCCAATGGTAACCAGGAGATGCTTAAAGCGATAAATGACATCTTAATTCCCCCGGCAGCGCCGCGCCATCTATTGTATTCGGAATGTTCTAGCGAGGGTGACAAAGAAGAGGCAGGATAAAGTTAGGGAAGTCCTGCATCGTATCTTCTACGAAGCTGGGCAGTTTCTGTCCCGCTACCAGAGAGAGTTTCCCTCTGCTGATGCGACCTTGTCCCTGGTGATGGTTTTCAGTTTTATGGAGGGGATAACTGAGGATATATGCTGGATAGAATAGGTAGCAAAGACATTAGAGCAGGAACCAATCAGATTGGAATTCTTATTGAAAGCACTGGTTGCTTAAAAGGATTGACTTAGATGATAAGAGGGAATAGGATATGGCCGGAGAAATTTCCACCAGTGATGGGGCGCAGCCTTCTCCAGACTTTTAACGTTGCTCACAAGAAGTTTTGACGTCTTTCTAAGGTACTCGGTATACCCGTGGGTCACAGAAACTGTATAGTATGTACTGGACATCGTACAATAATTCGTTGATTTTGTGCCAAAGAAATAATAAAATCAAAGTGTCGTTTTACTGGATGTATGGCCGCCAGTGAATATTTCAAGTGGAAACCGATAGCCAACACTGATAGGAGTGATAGGATGGGAAGAATATCACTAGACGGGGAATTAAAAAAACTTATTGATGACACATTACGCGTAGCAAAACTCCTTTGGGAACGTGGGTGGGCAGAACGAAATGCGGGAAACATATCAGCGGATGTCACTGAACTTGTCTCGCAAGAGGGCACTAATTTTGACAGATTCCCCAGAAGAGAAATGAAAGTACCACAATTGGAACTGGCTGGGCGTTGTTTTTTCGTTACAGCTACGGGTTCACGATTTCGGGATCTACATCAGCGACCTGAAAAGGACTTACTTATAATAAGAATAGCCAATACGCTAGATAGTTATCATATTATCTGGGGAGGTGAATCACGCAGAAGTAGACCAACATCTGAATTCATTTCTCACTTAAAGATTCATCATTTCTTGCGCCAGAATGACCTTCCGCAAAAGGTCATCGTGCATACCCATGCCACCCATCTGATTGCTCTAACGCATATTAAGCAATACAATCATGAAGAAACAATTAACCGACTTCTATGGTCCATGCATCCTGAGGTAAAAATGGTTTTGCCTGAAGGCGTCGGTTTTTCTCCCTACTGCTGCCCTGGAAGTGAAGAGCTATCAAATGCCACCGTAAGTGCTCTCAAGCATCATCGGGTTGTTTTGTGGGAAAAGCATGGTTGTATAGCAATTGGCAATGATGTTTTTGAAGCCTTCGACTTAATAGATACAGTGAATAAGTCAGCTGAGGTCTTCTTCATTTGCAAAAGTGCTGGATATGAGCCTCAAGGTCTCACCGATGAGCAGTTGGCAGAGCTGGTTCAACGTTGATTTGGCAAAAAAACAGTTATGAACGAGTATTAACTGGAATTTGACCTAGGCACTGAGAGCAGCCAAGCTATTCATGGTAAGCATAGGGGAATATGAGCCCTGCCCAACACCAAATCACCGTCCAAATGGAGAGGAGCCTTTTGGTATAGCCATTGTGTAGGTACTCCACAGAAGGGGTAGGATGCTCCTGAAGGTGTTTTATAGCCATCTCCTATTCCCTTACGGGTCCGTGCTGTCAAGTCGTGGCAGTGACTGAGCTGATAAGAGAGAGCGGGATATGGTCAGTAAAATTTACACCAGTTATGGGACACAGTACCAACACCTAATTGAGGGCAACTCTGAATTCGATATGTTACAGTTATGGGATAGTCTAGCCTGAGTCTTTTTATAATTATAGCGAATGGTTGAACTCCTAGTCATAATCTTACTGGCCACGGTATTTGCCCGTATAGCCGGCGAGTTGATGGAAAGAGTTGGTCAGCTTGCCCTGCTAGGGGAAATACTCGCTGGTATACTGCTGGGTGCTTTCATCACGTATTGTTTTCCCCCATTACTTGAAGCTGTCCACGCAGAGGCGTTCCAGGCAGTCTCAGGACTCGGTATGTTTTTTCTTATGCTTATGGCTGGAATGGAAATCGATATCAGGGAACTGGCAAAGGTTTCAAAGCAAGGTGCTCTGGTCGCCGTGGGCGGTGTTCTGATACCACTGGGTATGGGTTTCCTTCTCGGTCAACTATTGATACCGGAATCAGAATTTCAGTTTGTTCAATCGTTTCTGTTGGGTGTTGTGCTTTCAATAACCGCCGTCCCGGCTCTAACACGGGTGCTAGATGAACTAGGGCAGCTAGACACCAGGCTGGGCAGTGTCATCATCAATGCCGCTGTATTTGATGACATACTAGGGCTATTCCTCCTTGCCATACTCACATCGATGATAAGCGGTGGAGGACTGCCGTCAGCCGGTGAATTCGGCCTACTGGCGGTTAAATTAATCGGCTTCTTTGTCTTGGCAGGCATCGCAGGTAAGTTTCTTATACCACAAATTGGACGATTATCCCGAAAATCAAGGTACGTCGAAATAGAATTTAGCGTAGCACTGATTGTGGCTCTAATATTCGGAATTGGTGCCGAATATGCTGGCATGCATTTTATTATTGGCGCTCTTATTGCAGGTCTATTCCTTCGGGAGAATGCGTTTGGCGAAGACGCTAAAGCACTCGAGAACAAAATGTCCGGGGTAACTCTTGGATTCCTCGCTCCAATTTTCTTCGTATCAATCGGACTCAATGTGGACCTGTCTACGCTGAGCACTGCTCCTTTATTTGTTATAATCCTGATAGCAGTTGCGATTATCGGCAAGTTGCTGGGTTGTGGAATCCCTGCCAGGTTGTCTGGCTTCTCACTCAGGGAGAGCATGGCCATAGGCTTCGGAATGAATGGGCGGGGCGCGGTAGAGATTATCGTTGCTACCATAGCCTTGAACTCGGGAATATTTTCTAAACCTGAGCCAACCCCCATCCTCGTCAGCGCACTTTTCTCCAGTATTGTCTTTATGGCGGTTGTAACTACAGTTATAGTTCCCCTAGGAATGAAGCCTTTACTTAGGAGGTCGTCAGTAGTCAAACCATTGACAGATTAACAAAAATATCCGTTAATAAGTAAGTGCAGGAAAAACAAAGAGTTGGCTACTGCTGTTAGTGCATTTTTACTAAGGGCAACGTAGATGTTATTTACTCTGCTTATCCAACCGGTATATCTCGGTATTAAATAAAATACGAAAGTAACAGTTCGTCAATTTATGCAACACTTAAATAAACTAGATAAACGGCTCCAAGGACGTTCAAGAACCATATAAGCCAAAATCTACTGATTACCAGAAGAAATGTCAGTTGCTTCAGTCCCGTTTCGAACCACAGCCATGAGGGCTATCAAGCCAGCAGTTAGCGCCAAGGCTGCTCCCCCAATATATGCCCAGTGCAATCCATTGAGAAATTCGTCCAATTCGTTACCGGTGAATAAAGCTATATGCCCTGATGTCGTTGCCGGAGCCAGATTGTACACTATAGCACCCGCAATGGCTATTCCAAATGCCATCCCCGTGTTACGCATAGCGGCCAGAATGCTGGAGGCACTGCCATGGTACCAAGGAGGCACACTCCCCATGATAGCGCTGTTAATTGGGCTCATGAACATTCCCGATCCCAGCCCGCAAATCGCTAACCGCCATCCTACATCAAAACTTTCAGCAGATGCATCAAGCTGACTGAGCATAAATAAACCCACGGCATTTATAACCATTCCACAAAAGGCAAGACCCCTGACCCCAATGCGGTCCGATAGGGTTCCGCTTATAGGCCCAATAAAGAATGTCACTATAGGTGAGGCGATCATAACCAGCCCCACGCCAAGCACGCTATACCCCAACCCATCCGCTAGATACCATGGAGTGAGAAAGACCAGTGTGTACAGTGCCATGAAGCTTATCAGTGCACTCAAGCAGGCAAAGCTGAAACGGCGACTTCGGAACATCGATAGGTTCAGCATTGGCTGAGCCAACCTTCGCTCCGTAATTATAAAGGCTACGCCAAAGATGATTGCTATAAGGAGCACTATGATGCACTCGGACGAGAACCACCCCCAGTCTCTACCACGATTGACATAGAGCACGATGCTGAATAGGAAAATAAATGCCATTACTGCGCCGTAGAAATCAAGGCGCTGACCTGGCTTCCTGACCCCGGAGGGAATCACGCGAGCTCCCCACGTAAATGCCACCACAGCAATAGGTACATTGATGAAGAAGACATAGTGCCAGTTAAGATACTCAGCGATCACGCCACCAAGTACTGGACCCAGCATTAATCCAGCAGCGATAGCCGTGCCGTAGATCCCCACAGCCTTGCCGCGTTCATGTACAGGGAAGGCTGAAGTAACAATGGCTAACCCCAAAGCCATCTGCATGCTGACCGCAAGGCCTTGTATCGCTCTAAACACGATAAGCATCCAGATATTTTGAGAAAAACCACAGAGGAGAGAGGCAATGGCGAAGCTAATCAAGCCAATAAGGAAGATTTTCTTATAGCCCAGCATATCCCCTAGGCGACCATAAGCAAGTATAAAAGAGCATACAGCCAGCAGATAAATCGTGGGTATCCACTGGACTACCGAGTAGTCACAGCGGAGGTCCCTAGCGATCGCGGGTAGGACCACGTTGACGATACTGCCGTCAATCGGTCCCATAATCACTCCAGTCATCACCGCTGCCAATATTATCCACTTCGAAGTATGGTGGCTTTTCTCGGTCATCGTAATATCATCATTCATGAGCATCTCCTTGCTTTGTATGACCAATACGAGTTAAAGACTACCTACAACTGGGATTCCTCCTACCAGCTCTTAGTAAGACCATGTCGGACACTCATTAACCCTAGCAGCTTATTCTTGGACAATCGGTGCTCGGCTGTCAAGCATCTTGGGAACCCCTCGTAAGAACAGTCGCATGAAAAGCCAATTCGTTACCTTTTTTTGAGGCTAGTAGACGTGGTATACTTGGTTATAATTCACTATACTGCATGAAACCAAATCATTAAGTGCAGTTTGATATGAGACAGCCGAATATGAATAGGCGGATTTGCCGAGGGGTCTAAGTGAAGAAAGACAAATCTGCAATAGTTACTTGTACTTGGTCTAATGAATCAGAGTGCGTGCGTTGCGAGTTGCAAGGAAAGCTCAATTGTCGGTGGGATAGGAAGCTCCTGAAATTCTTCTTATTGAACCAAATTCCTTCGCTGGTAATGGCATTTCTTGGCCTTACCCTTATTGGTGTTCTGACCGAAGGTTGGTGGCCGCTTATAGTATATGGTGCCACCTGTATTTTCCTCTGGGTACTCGGCATTGAAACTAGGTTACTGTGTACGCGCTGTCCTTTTTACTCGGAAGATAGTAAAACTCTGCACTGTTACGCCCTGCATGGCTCTCCTAAAATGTGGCGCTACCGACCAGAGCCGATGAACCAGAGCGAGAAAACCGTGCTCGTATCTTGCTTTGGGTTTTTGCTGCTTTTCCCAGTGGTGATAGAGGCTTGGGGTATCTGGTTTGTCGCCATTAGTTTGGACTTCGGGCTTGCTACACTTGTTGGAATGATGGGGGTTACTCTAGCTACCCTCATGGCTGAGATGCAGTTCATCTACATCCTATCAGAAGATTACTGCAGACGTTGTGTAAACTTTTCTTGTCCTGGTAACCGAGTGCCTAAGGCTATGGTTGATGCCTAGCTTAAGCGGAATCCCATAATGAAAGAAACATGGCAAAAAAGCGGCTACAAACTGTCTGAATAGTCAATTAGTTTCCGGCCACCACTCGCTAGTCTGAACTTTTCATTTAAAGGTGCAATTACGGGAATTGAGGATATAACTCAGCCATCCAATTGAAGTGTCGACTGCCAAATTGCGCCGTAGAACCGGTACTGCACAAATGAGCTTCTCTCATACCTCTTCTATCTCTAGTATCCTATCGATGCGGAAGGTTCTTTCCTCGTTCCTCTTCATGCAGAATGCCCGCACACCGAGGTACTTCTTGCCGCAGTATTCCATTTCTCCAACCGTTTCCGGCCTGATTACTCTCCTTGTTTTCTCATCGTTAGGCTTGAGGTACAGTATCTGTAATGCCATCTTATTCTCAATCGCTTTTTTAATCGCTTCAATCTTCTCATTGACCGAGTATGACTGTTCTGCTTTTTCGTATTGGTACTTGGTTAAGAAATCCACCACCTTGTAATCCGTCCAGATGTGTTTCTTTAGAATTGGCTTCCTAAGTACAATACCATCCAGCGTAGTACAACGGCTTAATGCCACGTAAATCTGTCCATAAGAAAACGTTCCTCTCCCAATATCAATGATAACCTTGTCAAAGGTCTTACCCTGGCTCTTGTGGATAGTTACTGCCCAAGCTAGCATCAACGGATACTGTTCGAACCTGCCGATGACCTCCGATTGTAATTGACCTCCCTCAACGAAGAGCGTGAAAATCTCCCATGTATAGGGTACAATCTCTACTTCCTCACCATGAGCCAGTTCGGCGATGATAATATCTTCTCCATCCTTATCCTGGGTTATGCTGGTGATTTTCCCAATGCTGCCATTAACCCAGCGACCATAGGTATCATTGTTTACCATCATGATTTGTGCTCCTACCTTGACCTGGAGATCAATCGCCGTAGGCAGGTATTTATCACCAAACTCTCCTTTGATACTTGCCTCGAAGGTATATAGCCCCCCTTTTAGTTTTTCAAGCCGCCCGCTATTAATCTGCTCTGCAAGCTTGTTCGTTGTAGTGAGGTAGACATAAAAGTCGTTCGAAGGCGGTTCAAATTGAGGCATATACCTTTGATTGAGAAGCGCTAATCCGTCTTCAGCAATTGAGTTGTTTCGGATAGAATTAAGCAGGCTAAGGAATCGTTCATCATGCTGTCGATAAACTTTTTCCAGCTCTATGAATTCCGTTTCAAAGGAATCGAATACCTTCGAACTATAAAAGTACGGGGTCTCGTAAAGTGACTTGAAAACCACCTTTTCAGTGCCGGCGATGACGGGCGGCAGTTGGTAGAGGTCGCCAATAAAGATCATTTGAATGCCACCGAAAGGGCTGTTTACCCTTGGCCCGTTCAACCGCAGGAATTTGTCCACACAATCGAGCAAATCAGCTCTCACCATTGAGATTTCATCAATGACAATTGCCTCCAGTTTCTTGTAGATATTCTTGCTATTATCGCTGAACCGGACTTTTCTGACCCGTTCAAGGGTGATGTTGGGCTTAAACCTGAAAAAGGAATGGATAGTCTGCCCTTTGACATTAAGGGCAGCGACACCCGTGGGAGCTAGCACCGCGACTTTTTTTGCTGTGGTATGGCGGAAATAACTCAGCAGTGTCGATTTACCTGTGCCTGCCCGGCCTGTGACGAAAATACTTCTACCGGTATCTTCCATCAAATCCAGGGCTTTTCTAAACTGGTCGTTTAGCTCTATTGGCGGTTGTTTGCTTCCCCTTTGGTCTCGCCTATTGATAGTGGATTCCCCCTCCTTCTTATCTCTTTCTCTGATGTTAACCTCAACGATGGCTTGTTTTATAAACTTCACTTTTTGGTTTCCCAAGCTGGAATATCTGAGCACGCCAGTCGGGTTTAACCATGGAGATTATTATAGTGCCTAAGTCCATTTATTAAAACAGCTTGCTAGAACCTGTTTCAATGACTGCGAAAAGAGCTAAAACATTCAAGGCTATCCAAGGAATGTAGCTGGATTCACGGGTAAGCATCAAAGCAATCAATTACTGTTTTCAGGTCAAGTAACATAAAACCCATATTGTCATCTCGAATGTGACACCCCTTCTCGGGTTCCTCCATAATTGCTTCGACGACATATCGCAAGACCTCTGCTTGCCTATAATTGCCGATTATGTTTCTTGTGGTCTCTATGAAGACATCGTCACTTTCACCTTGGAAATATTCTGCAATCTTGATGTTTCTTGCATATGCATCATCAAGAATCTCCTCGGTAATCATGGACAGAGCCTTTGACCCTTGCGACATTATTTGCCAGACAACTACCCCAAGGTAAAGCAGTAGTTCTCTTTCATCTCGATTGAATACGTCATTATCTACTGCTAAGAGATATGCTAGGATAACCGGCTGCTCTTTTGTCATCCGCTTCACCAGTTTGGGAGCATTACGCGGTGAGGTGGATGCAACCCTTTCCCAAGTTTTATCTACAACCTCAGATGATATTGGCTCCATATCTATACACCATGATTCTGGTCTTCGTGAAAACGTCTCTATAACTCATTCAGGAATCTCTGTATCCCTGATGAGAGTTCTGGCATATCGTTTTCCTCCCAGTCCGCTAAACCGGCATTTTCACGCAACGGCTCATCCAAAAGAGCATCAATCTTGTCATATACCCTGTCCAAGATATTCCTACGACGTTTCTTCTCCTCGTGATTGGACTCCGCAGCGATGAAACCCAGTAGGTCATCAAGTTCCTCATCTGTAGCTCGCATGACAATGCCGTTGGGAGTAAGGATTGCTCCCCAAATCAGATACTCGCACTCTGGGTCGAAGGTAAGGTTATTCCGAAGCTCACGGAGCTCTTCGTGGGTCAGTAGCAATTCGCGCAGTTTAGGTTCTGTAGAGCAGCACCACCTGCTCAAATCCCATCGTGTCCCCTTCCAGTTAGTAATCACCCCTTGCTCATCACAAAAGCTACAGTGCCACTCTACGGAACTTGAGGCGGTGGCACGGTAAAGCTGGATATGCCCAGGGCACTTCTTCCTATTAGGGCGACGGCGGCACTGAATAGCAGCATCCACCCAAACTCCAGTTGGTAATGCAGAAGCAGCAGACACTATTGAGCCAAAGTACACGGCGGTTCTGTGTGCGAGTCCTTCGGTAAGGTCAGGTGGGAGACCTTCAAAATCAGTAATGTCTGTAACCCATGTATCACCCATTTACAAAAACCTCATATCTGTCCAACTACTATTATTATATGCGCTGTGAATGCTAAGAACAACAGTCAATGAGTGGGAAGGTGAAGCTTAATGTGATAACACTCGCAGGCTAGGAAACTAAGGTAAGGTAAGGCATACCGCCAAAATGTTAAAGCGTACTGGTGAGCTAACCATCTGATGCGGTTTCCTTTCCCAACTGTGGACACTTAGTGGGCTGGAGAGTTAGACTATAGTCATGATTCGAGGAGCACATCCCCGATTGACCATCGTAGGGAAACGGAAAATTAGTCTTGATGGACAAACCATATCGTATACGGTCAAGCGCAGCATCAGGGCAAAACATGTTCGGCTTGAGGTAAGACCAGAAACTGGCCTTATCGTCGTGATTCCTAAATCCTACCGACCTGAAAGGATCCTTGGCTTGTTAAAGGAGAAGCGCCGGTGGATTTTGGGCAAGCTGGCAATGTTTGGCAATGCCAGACTGCCTACTGCCAACGAGGAACTGAAAAGTGGCGATACCATAGCATACCTCGGCAAAACTTTGGAGGTCGTAACACGGCAGTCCAACAGAAATGCTGACAGCGTAAAGCTGGAGCGGAACAAGCTAATAGTCACCACCAGGTTAGAGAATTGTAGATTAGCCTTGGTGGTAGAGCAGTGGTTTCGGACTCAGGCTGAGGGACTGATAAGAGAAAAGGTAGACAAGCTAAGCGGTCATTTAGGAGTCAGGTATAATCGACTTATCATAAGGGGTCAGAAGACTCGTTGGGGTAGTTGTTCCCAAAAGGGCAACCTTAGCTTCAATTGGAAGTTGATAATGACGACGGAAAATGTTATCGACTACGTCATCGTCCACGAACTTGCCCATCTGAAAGAAATGAACCACTCTAAGAAGTTTTGGCAACTTGTGGCTCAACACTGTCCCCAGTGGCGCGAGCACAAGAAATGGCTGAATGACCATGCGGCAGAGATTGGTACTAAAGTATCTGCATAGGCGCAGCCTGAGTGTTACTGATGCCTTCATTTTTCCACCACTTTGGGGACACTACCCCTCATTGAGGTAGATGAATCGCAGCTCAAGATGTATTATACTATTCCTATGCCCCCACCTAGTGTGTCGGAGGAGACTGTTGGAGTTTTGCCTTTCGCACATAATGGTTGAAGGAGAGGGGATAAAGGGGTTGAGGTAGATTAAAACTAAATCAGCCCCATCTTTTGCTTGACCTCTTTGAGTGTCTCCCTGGCAATAGTCCGGGCTCGGCTGGCGCCGTCAGCCAAAACATCAGCTACATATCGGGGTTTCTTAGCTAGAGCCCCCCTACGTTCACGAAAAGGTCTAAGGGTAGAATTAATCTCCTGAGCCAAAAGCATCTTGCAGTCAACGCAGCCAATTTTAGCTGAACGACACTTCTCACCGATACTATCCAGCTCAAAGGGATTGAAATATTGCTGAAGACGATAGATATTGCATATATCCGGGTGCCCGGGGTCATTGCGGTAGCGGCGAGCCGGGTCGGTAACTGCCGTCATTACCCGTTCCGTTATTTCCTTCTCAGAAAGGGATATCTCAATATCATTGCCCAGTTGCTTGCTCATCTTCTCTTTACCGTCCAGTCCTAGTATCATCGGAAACGAGGTAAGCTTGGCTTCCGGTTCAGGAAATGTGTAGCCAAATATATTATTGAAGCGGCGGGCAATCTCCCTGGCTAACTCTATATGGGGCAGTTGGTCTTCACCAACCGGTATAAATTCACCCTTATACAGCACAATATCGGCAGTCATCAGCACTGGATAGCCTACCAGCCCATAGTTTATATTCTGGGGTTGTAGCTTTGCCTTCTCCTTAAAGGTAGGCACCCTGAGTAGCCAGCTCAAGGGTGTGACCATGCTGAGCAGAGTATGTAGCTCCATTACCTCGGGGATATGAGACTGGACGAAAAGAATGCTTTTCCGAGGGTCAAGACCAGCCGCCAGCCAGTCCAGCACCATCTCGTGGATATTTTTTTGCAGCCTACCGGTGTCTTCCAATGTGGTCAGAGCATGAACATCAACGATACAATAGATGCAATCATACTCCTCCTGAAGGTTCACATAATTTTGTATTGCTCCCAGATAGTTCCCCAGGTGCTGTCTGCCTGTTGGACGAGCCCCCGAGAAAACACGATGCTTCATCTAATTTTCCTCAAGCAGAAAGTGTAACACAGAAGGTGGTGTAGCGACAAGGTTGAGATTGTTTATCACCATCACATCTTTTCCGGTGCTGTTATCCCCATAAGGTGAAGGGTCTTAGCCAGAACAACCTTAGCCGCCTCCACTAATTTGAGCCGGGCTTTAGTTAATGCTTCATTCCCAGAAATGACCCGGCACTGCTTATAAAAGCTATGGAATACGGTAGCCAAATCCTGAGCATAGTAGGTAAGATGATGAGGTTCGAGGGTATGGGCTACTATCTCCACTATCTCAGGTAAAAGTAGCATCTTCCGGATTAAGGTCAACTCAGACTCGCTAGAGAGCAGAGAAACATCTCCATCATCATAGTTAATCCCTCTCTGCTGAGCAAGACGGAGGATACTAGCAATACGAGCATGGGCATACTGAACATAATAGACAGGATTATCTGCCGATTCCCTTTTGGCTAATTCCAAATCAAAGTCCATTTGACTATCAGCCGAGCGGGACAAGAAGAAGAAGCGGCAGGCATCAATTCCCACCTCATCAAACACCTCACGCAGGGTAATAATATCACCGCTGCGCTTGGATATGCGAACTAATTCATTACCACGATGCAGGGTAACCATCTGAGAGATTATTACCTCTAGCCGCTCCGGGTTAATACCCATGGCACCAACTACTACTTTCATTCTCGATATATGCCCCTGATGGTCAGCCCCCCAAACATTAATCACCCTGTCAAATTTGCGCTCCAAAAATTTGTTGTAGTGATAAGCAATATCAGAGGCAAAGTAGGTAGGTGAGCCATCACTACGTACCACTACATTGTCTTTATCTTCACCAAGGGTAGTGGATACAAACCAGGTAGCACCCTCCTTCTCCCTTATATAACCCGCCTGGTGTAACAGCGACATTGCCGCCTGGTATTGCCCATTATCATAAAGACTTTGCTCACTAAACCAGACATCAAAGCTTACCCCTAATAGCTCAAGGTCACTCCTAATTTGATTTACTATCTTCTTCAAACCAAGCTGACCTAACTGCGCGATTGCTTCCTGATTTGACAGAGCAAGAAATCTATCTCCCTCCTCAGCCATAATCTCCATAGCTAGGTCAACTACATAGCTACCTAAATAACTATCAGACGGCATCTCGGCATCAATGCCCAAACACTGCTGATAGCGGGCATAAAGGGAGCGATAAAAGACCTCTACCTGGTTGCCAGCATCATTAATATAATACTCCTTCTCCACCTTATAGCCATCAGCAGCCAGTATATTGGCTAAGGTGCTACCCAGGATAGCACCACGACCATGCCCTACATGCAGCGGTCCAGTGGGATTAACACTAACGAATTCTAGCTGGACTCGACTGCCCTGCCCCAGGTCAATGTTTCCATAAGCATCGCCAGTTAGTAGGATGGGGTCTATCTGGTTGGTCAACCAGTCGCTCTTAAGGGTGAAATTAATGAATCCCGGTGGCGCCACAGCAATACTAGCAATCTCAGGGCTGGGACCCATAAGCCCCACTATATCATCGGCAATGGTCAGAGGGCTTGCTCCAACTGCCCGAGCCAATTTCAGGGGAAAGCTTGAGGCATAATCTCCATGCTCAGGATTCTGGGGTCGTTCTACAGTTACCTCAGGTAAGACAATAGATGGTAGCTTACCCATTTGCTGAGCCTCACTTGCCGCCTGTGTCAGTAGCTCTATAAGCCTTTGCTTAACCATTGTTACCTCACTAGTAGGTTTTTGAGGTTTTCTCTGCTAAGGTCGGCATCCTTTAGTATGCTCGCTAGCACCTTAGGGTGTAATACCTTGCCTTTGTGATAGGGTATAGTAACTCTTTTATCAGTCGAACCCTTGTAAATCTTGTGGCTACCGCTCTGTCGTGCTAGGGTAAAGCCTGCCTTTTTCAACACCCGTATTATCTCGTCAGCGGTGACCTTAGGTAACCTCTGACTCATGCCGTTACCTCTATGCTGGAAAGGCTCACAATGTCTGAAGTTGTAACCGGCTCATTGTTAGCTAGCCTATCCTCAACATGGAGTTTTATGGCATCTTTTATATTCTCAATAACTTCCTCAAAAGTCTCCCCCTGGGTGTAACAGCCCTGCAACTCAGGACAATAAGCAAAATAACCCTCTTTATCTTTCTCTACCACCACGGCAAAATGATAATTACCCATTTTAGCCTCCTAATCCGAGCCTGGGCCTTTTGAGTTTATTTCAAGCTACTTTGATACTCAGATTATAGCACAACGCTAGTTAAAAAGGTGAATGTGCACTCCAATCTAGCTCAAGTCGGGGAAAATCCGAACTTCCTCAGATGTTTGGTATATTTTGGGGTTAGCTGTAAAGGGGATTTATCACAAATATTACTTTCGACCTATAGCTTGCAGAAATTCATCCTCTTCAATTTTAAGCTGTTTGAGAATGTCCGAGAGCAAGTAGGGGCTGATGGTTTTAGTGGGATGGATAGATATAGGAGCTCGGCGGCAATCCTGATGATGGAATATAGCATGGCTACCTTTTTGACGAACCTTCTCAAGTCCCATTGTTTGGAGACCCTTGACCACTTCCCGAGCTTTAAGAGGGGGTAACCTTGTCACACTGCCACTGCAACCCAGCTTGTGCCAATTTCCTCTGGGATTTCCTCGCCCCGCTCTTTGCGATATTCGAGGCAAAGTTCAAGCACCTCTTTAATATTAGCCAAGCACTCCTCATAGTTCTCACCCTGAGCACGTGCTTCTGGAATCAGAGGACAACTGGCTATATAGAATCCGTCTGGTGCTTTCCTAATCATAGCTGTGTATTGCATGTTACCTCCCTGTTAACCTAATTGTAGCACAATGATAGTTAAAAGGGATAACCTGCTAGTTTATACCAGTTTGGAAAATTCGTCGGGGCTTATTGCTGTCTGCCTTAATATGGAATGCAAGGTCTTCAAAGCGAGCTCTCACCGCTGATAAGGGACTGTTACCCTATGCACTGTTTCAGGATGCTTAAGAATATAGTGGCTTCCTCTAATACGATGAACTGTGAAACCGGCTCACAGGAGTGCCTCCACAGTTTGCTTGCCACTGATGCGTGGCAGCCTCACGCCGCGACTTCTATCACAGCCTCCTCAACAGCTTCTTCACTAGGAATTGGCTCATCATCAGCTTGAAGGCTTTCAATATAGAGTTCTATAGCTTCCTTAATATTAGCTAACGCTTCGGTTTTGGTATCGCCTTCACTGATGCATCCAGGCAATAATGGAACCGTCACCGTATATCCGCCTAACTCGTTAGGCTCGAGAATTACCCGAAACTTCCTCAACATAATCCCTCCCCACCAAGCTACCTTTATGTTCAAATTATAGCACAAAGCTAGTTAAAAGGGGTAACCTTATATTGTTTATTAACATCACCCCCTTAATCCCCCTTGTATCTTTAAAAAGTGGTAGTATGGATAATAGAAG